>CAZHIZ010000012.1:0-26120 GCA_964532875.1 uncultured Caldithrix sp.
CGTAATTGCAGCCAACGATTTAGCATTTGACGAATGGATTTTAAGCGTGCTTTTTCGAAACGCGGGTAGTGGCCACCATTCAGCTCGCTATTAAGTTTTTGCCACACGGTTTCACCCGGTTCTTGCGACAAAAAATAGAGGATGTCGTCCGCGACCAAAAACAGCTTGGAGCGTAAAATACCGATCAGGGAAAAATCGTCCGCAGGATCGGCCAAAAAACGCAGAAGATGGTAAAAATCGTAAATTTCCTGTTGTTGCCAATAACCGATGCCCTTGACTGTTTTAAAGGGAATGCCGTAATTGCGCAGGGCCTGTTCGATGGCCAACAGGTTGTTTCTGGAACGCAATAAAACGGCAATGTCTCCATAGCGGATCGCTTGCTCTTGATCCCGGCTTTCGTCTATTAAACGATGGATGGTAGCCGCAATGTAAGTCTCTTCCGTGACCTCTTCTTCCGCCTCTAACAGGGCCAATTCAATATGCGATTCGCCCTCGGCGGAGCGTTGGGCCACCAGAGGTTGAAATTCCACTTCAAAATCGTTGCGTTCGTCGGGATGCAAAATATGATCAAACAGATCGTTAATGAAAGCATTTAAGTCGGGCGAGAAGCGGAAACTGTTTTGCAGCACCACGTTGCCTGGGAAATGCGCGGGATCGTTAAAACCGGCATTGCGGGCAAAGGTTTCTTTAACCCGGCGAAAAATGCGGATATCGGCATTGCGGAAACCGTAAATGGATTGCTTGGGATCGCCCACAATAAAAATCTTGTCCGAAGCAAGTCCCTTGTCATCCGAAGCCAACAAGGCGATGATTTGCCATTGCAAGGCATTGGTATCCTGAAATTCATCCACCATAATGAATTCGTAACGGGCGCTCAGCTCCCGGCGTACGGCTTCGTTGTTTTGCAAAAGGCGATAGGTTTTGAGCAATAAATCTTCGAAATCGACGGCCGGCACCTCTCGTTTTTTGGCTTCGTACGAAAGGGCAACCTTGTGGTAAAGACGGAAAAAAGCATTCAAACGCTCAAAGGCCAAAAGCTCGTTTTCATCGGGCGGCGGCCCCGGGAAAAAGCCCCTGGCTTGCAACAACCAATCCGAGAGAGTGCGGCTTAAAGTTAAAAGTGCTTCATGGGCCGAGCGGGGCCAATTTCTTTTCTTGCCCAGTTTGCTCAAGGTGGTGTAAGGCTGGTCCTGGCCACCGGTGAACAGTTGGCTTAAAGTAAGCAGATTGCGGAAATCGTGCAGAGAAAGAAGTTCCACTTGCTCGGGCAGAGAAGCGCAAGATTGCAGGGCGGTTACTATTTCCCCGATTTCGGCCGGCGGCGGATCGGCGATTTCCTGCAGCGCTTCGCGGATCAAACGGCGCCACAAGCGCAGGCGATCGTCGTGTAAAAGGCTGCGCATTTCCTTCAGCCACAAATGGCTAATAAAATCAAAAAAAGTCTGTGCATCGAAGGTGTCGAAAGTTTGCAGAATAGTTTCCATTTCGTAAGGATGCTGCAAAGCGGTGCGCAACATGCGGGTAACCGTGCGGCGTTCCCAAAATTCAAAAAGGCTTTTGAAAGATTGGCTTTCCTCTTTGTCTTGAAGGGAATTGATGGTTTGCAGGGTCTCTTCGATGGCCTCGTCCGAGAGCATGGCGGCCTGCATGTCGTCCAATTCGCTAAAATCCGGCGCCAGACCGGCCTCGATGGGATATTCCCTCAGAACGCGGGTGCAAAAGGCGTGAATGGTGGAAATGGCCACGGAATTCAATTGATCGCGAATGTGCAGCAGATGTTTACGCAATGAAGGGTCTTTGCTCTGGGCAATGCGCCGGTTGATGGCCTCGGCGATGCGTTCTTTCATCTCGCCGGCCGCCTTGTTGGTAAAAGTAATGGCCAGAATGCGCCGAACTTTGTGCGCCTGTCCCCGATAGTTTTCCACGGCGATTTTCAGAAAGCGTTCCACCAAAAGGAGCGTCTTGCCCGCTCCGGCTCCGGCGGTAACCGAAATATTACGTTCCAACGAAAGGGCACGTTGTTGTTCTTCGGTTAATTGCGGCATATTGTTCCTTAGTCAAAAAGGGTTAATCTTCAGGATTCGTTTGTTCTTCGTCTGCGAAACGCGCGCCGTAGTCCTCAATAGGTTCCGGCATTTCCTGCGCTTCTTCCGTTTCTTCAGCGGTTTTCGTTTTGTTTTTTAATTTGGCCGTTATTTTTTGGCAAATGCGACGGTAATCGCAGTAAGCGGAGCAACGCTCGTCATCGGGGAAATCCGTATGTTGAAATTGGCCCGTGCGCAGCGCGTTTATTTTTTCGAAGGCCAAGGCAACGCTGTGTTCCAACAAATCGTCAAAGGTTAACGGTTGCTGATCATCGTCGGTAATGTTCCTGTTGGGCAACAGGGCCTGGGAACGGCTGTTCAAACGTTGCAAAATCTCGTTTTGTCCGTCGGCAAGGAGCGGTTTCAAAACACATTTGTCGGCAGATTTCAACTGGTACAGGCCGCCGTACACCGGAAGCAACGGCGCTTTCAATTGCGGCAAAACGGAAAGATAAAGCGGCAATTGGAAATGGGTGCCCAGCAAAATGTCTTTGGTTCTGGCATGTACCGTACCCGTTTTGTAGTCGATAATCATGGCACCGTCATCCGGCAGGCGATCCACGCGATCGATGCGGCCCTGCAAACGCAAACGTTCAGCACCGTGTTGCAAAGTAACCGGCTGCACCTGCGAAGCGGGGTCTGCGGGAAAATCGCCGCTGTACCCGAACGACCATTCGAAGAAGGCCGGTTCGGCTTGCAATTTGTCCAACCGTTCCTGTTCCTGCTCGAGAAAGACATCAAAAATGCCGCGCACATGCTCGTTGCCGAAATAACGCAGTTTTTCCAGTTCCCAAAAAAGTCCTTCGTAGGGTAAACGGTTGAATTCCTCACGGGCGATTTCCAGCAGCCGTTGCCGAAAATCCGCCGGTCGCCTACTTACTCCCTTGTCCCGCAATTCCGAATAGAAACGAAAAAGAATGGTGTGAATCAATGCTCCCCGTTCCAGAGGGGTCATTTCTTCTTCGATTTCCTCCGTGGGTTGAACTTTTAGAATGTACTTGAAAAAGAATTGCATGGGGCAAAATCCGTAGGTCTCCAGTTGGGAGACAGACCAGACACGGTTTGCGTAACGCTCCTTCAGCTCGGCGACAATATGGGTGTTGCGGGTCAGGTTGCCTTCGAATCGCGTAAATTGACGGCCCATTAAACGCAGGGAAGCAAATTGAATGCGGTAGAGCAAATCTTCCAGAGTTTTGCGCGGTTTGGCCGTGATGGCAAAAAGAAGGTCGGCCTGCTTTTGGGCCGAGTGCAATGACTCTTCCCCGGTTAAAAAGAAAATATGACCACCGAAGCGTTCCCATAGTTTTTGCCGGTTTTCAAACAAAGACGCTTCATCATCCACCTGAAGCAAGGTAATGTGCGCCGCCTCGCGCAAATCGGCTAAAAAAGACGAAGGTACCAGGGCCTCTTCGTCGCGGTATTGGGGATAGGTTAAATAGACCTGTTCCGCCGGGCTGTCCAACAATTCGTAAAACAAAAATCGATCCTGGGCCAAAAGCTCCTCACTGGCCACCAGCCCCATGACCGTGCGCACGTTATCGCCGAAGAAAATGTCTTTGACACTTGATCTGGGAAAGTCCCCGTCAATCAAACCGCCCACGAATAATATCTGCGCATCGACGGCTAAAATTTCCAGACGCGGCATGATTTGAACCCCGTAATCCTGCCACTCGCTCAGGTTGTACAGCTCTTTTTTCAAAGCCGCTTCCAGGGCGTCGAAAAGGACGGTTACTTCAATCGGTTCCGATCCGTAAATAATTTGCAAGGTCCACACCGTACGTTCGAAAATTTTAACAAAGCGATTGTACGCCCGAAAACTGCTTTCTTTTTGCCGTTCGCTCAAATGGCGGTAATCGAGTTTGTACCAATGCACCAAATCGTAATGATTAAGTAATTCCAGAAAACGAGTCCGTAGTTTAACGGCCGTTCCGCGACGCGGGAACCCGTAAAGCGCTTGCAGGGTTTCCCTGAGCCGTTCGATTTGCCGCAAAGCCTGTTGCACATCGATTCCGCTTTCCTGCAATGCAAGGGGGTAGGGTGCTTTTTTTAGCAAATTTTCGAGATGCTGCAAGCCAGGGGCATTTAAATGTCTCAGGCGGGTTTTAATACAAAGGCGCCGCAATACGTCGGTCTGCAAATCCGGCGGGGTTTTTACCAAAGGGCTGTTTAGCAAAGCGAATGTTTTTTCCATGGGGAAATTTTCCGCTATCAGACGAAAAAGACCCAGAAAGGTGGCGATAAGCGGTGCCTTGGCCACCTCGAATCCCGTAGACAGATTAAACGGAATGCCGTAATCGGCAAACACACGGCGCAGCAAAGGCACGTATTTTTCCAGATGGCTGAACGTAACGGCCATGCGGTGCAGAGGAATGCCCTTTTGATGCAGCGTACGAATTTGTCCGGCAATGAAGGCCACCTCCAGCCTGCGATCGGTCAGGGCGCTCAACAACAGGCGCCGACTCAAATCGATGGTCTCGTGCCAGTTCTGCTCGCGGTTGAACAAGCGCAAGGCCAGCTCCGATTTTCGGGCTACGGAAGGCTGTACGTTTGCTCCCAGTTTTTTTAGCCGCTGCAGGGCCTCCTTTGTGTGTGCAAATAAGGCCTCGTTTTGCGGCAGGTAATCCAGCTTAACAAAGACCTCTGACCAGCGGGCGACACGCTCGATAAAGGTGAGCATGGGCGGGCTGAACAAACCGTAACCGCTAATGTAAATTTTGTTTGCGTGCGGAAAGCGACGGCGGAAAAGTTCTTCGTTTAAAGTGCGTGCCGCCTCGGCGCGGGCAAACGGCTCATCGATAAAACGGCTGCCGAAATGTGATTCGAGTAAAGTTAAAATGCGCCCGAACGCCCGGTATTTTTGCGGATGCGCTTGCCGATCTTCCACTTCGATCTTTAGAAATTCTCGGCTGTCATAACCGAAGTTGCGCAGTTCGCTCACGGTAGCGGCCACCTTTTGCACCAGTCCGTCGCTCAGTTGACCTTCGGGCATGAAATAGGAAAACTCGGCAGCATGTTTGCTCAGAATGTCTTTAATTAGTACCAGGAAAATTTCGCCGGAAATCAGACGTTTGGCCCCGGGTGAGGCACGGTAGAGTTCCAAAAGCAGAGCATCAAATGTGAAAACGGGCGGATCGGCCAGAGCCTGATTCGGCGAACGATCGATCAGCAAACGTTTAAGACGGCGTACGGCTCGGTTTACCGGAACGATGGCCAAAAAATCCGCCTTGCCCTTTTGCAAGGCCCGGGTCATGGGCTGCAAAAAATGGTAATACGAAGTGGCCGGGCCGGTGATCACCGTAATATTATTCCGCTTTTGCGAAGGCATTTCGGTTTTTGTTGTACGGTTTGCCATGGCCGTTTTACCTTTTACTCAGTTTTGTCAAACGGGTTTGGATGCGCTGTTTGTGCGTTTGATCGATGCGCGGAAGAGCAATAAAAAACGTGGCGCCCTCACCGGGTGAACTGCGGAACCAGATGCGCCCTTCGTGCGCTTCGACGATCTTTTTGCACAAAGCCAATCCGATGCCGCCGCCGTCCGGTTTGGTGGTAAAATACAAATCGAAAATGTGTTCCCCCGCTTCGGGCGCAATGCCCGGGCCGTTATCGCTGATTTCAAGGTAAACCTTTTGTTGATCCTGCCGTGTTCGAATAGCCACCCGGCCGTTTTCGCCCACGGCCTGAAAGGCGTTTAACACCACATTCAAAATAACCTGCTTTAACTGATCCGCGTCTCCGTAAATAAAGTCGATGTTCGTATCGAGCTGCGTATGCAAATCGATTTGCTGCTCAAGCGCGTGATGCTGAACCAGTTGAACGACATCATCGATCAGGGCGTTCGGTTTAAGCGCCGTCAGCTTTAATTCCCGCTTACGGGCCAGATTAAAAAATTGCGTGTGGATGCGGTTAATGCGTTTAATTTCGTTTTGAATGATGTGTAACGATTTTTTTAGCTTAGGATCCAATTCCGGATATTCTTTGTGCAAGCGTGTGCTTAAAATCTCGGCATGAATACCCACGGCGGACAGGGGATTGCGTATTTCGTGGCTGATGGACGAGACCAGATTGGCGATGATGCCGAATTTCATAGAGCGCAACAGGTTGTTTTGCAACTCTTTAATACGCGAGAGATCTTTGAACGTAAGCAAAAAACGATCCTTGTCCAGCCGTTGCAAAGTTAGGTTTACATTTAATTCCACGTCATCTTTAACCCAAAGAACCAGTTCGCGGCTTAGGGTATCTTGATCAAGTGATTTAAACTGGCGCAGCAAATCGCGCAGGGCCATATTTTCTTCCAGAATCCGTGTAAAACATGATGCAAAATCCGCTTCGGAAGCACAATGCAAAAGACGAACGGCCGCGGCATTGAACGTGTTCAGTTTAAAATCCCTGCCGAGCACGACAATGCTTTCGTCCAGCGCTTTTAACAAAGTACGCACGTGGGTTTCTTCCTGACGATAGGTTTGAGCCCCCGTACCCAAACGTTCCAGAGAGCGATTGATGCGGCTAAAAATGTCGGTAAATTCGTCTTTGCGGGCATAGGAAATACGGTATTGGTAATCACCGGCCTGCAGGTGATCGGCTAAGTTGCGTACGGATCGTAAGGGGCGTTTGAAGGAATAGTAGATCACCAGAAAAATCAAAGTAAAAATAAGTGCAATGAAAACAATCAAAGGACCAAAATACAACCAAAAATCGGAATTGAACCAACCGATGGCCGGTGCTTTACGGGTGAGTAGCAAATCGCCCCTGGGAGAAAAAGCCACTTGTACGATCCACGGGGCATCGGGTTGTGAACGAATCAAACGAAGGCCCGTGGAGTCCGTTTGTTGCAAAAGAGCAAGCGAAGGGAAAGCGATATCATTGGCGGGCAGCGGAAAGATCTGGCCTGTGGTGCGATCGAACCAATAGACATTTTGGAAGGGAGCCGAAGCGCCCTGTCTTTGGAATTCCTTTCTCAGGGCGTTAACCAACGGGCGTCCGGAGAGCCGCAGAGAATCGTCGGGCGTACTTTTGATGAATGTACGCAGTGTTTCGGCCTGGCGCAGAACAGAGCGGCGCACAAAATGGTTTTGCAAATCGCGATAGGTAAAATCCAACAAAACCACGCTTACCACTACGGCAAATAAAATCAGCAAAGCCAGTTGCCAAAAACGACGCAAGGGCACGGTCATGCCTGCTCCCGGTTTAAAGATGAATACTTTCGTTGGCCCGAAAGCGCAACGGAAAAAATTTATTGCTAACGGTTTGTGTCATTGACTCTTTCCGCGTCCTTCGATGGGTATTGCTTGAATGTGCAGATCCTTATCTATCAGGTGATAGGTATCGAACAAATTGACCACGGCGCAGGCATGATTGGGAATAAGCAAAACAGGGTCTCCGATAGCCACCCTACTTCGGGGCGGAATGTGCAAAATGCCGTGTTCTTCGGAGAGGCGCACCGTGCGGCCTTGTAAGTTAAGCGGCAAACCGAAATGCCCGGTTAAGGCTGACCCGTCGGTGTGTAAAGCTTTACTGCCAGCATCAATAACCAACCGATCGGCCGCCGGACGGGAAACCACCGTGGCCAGTACGAACAAACTCACCTGCTGCACGCGGGCCGCCCCTAAAGCTATTTGCATGGCGTCGTAAAAAATGTAGTTGCCCGGGCGTATTTCGTTTACGGCCGGATTTTGCACCGAAAAGGGCGCCGTGGGAGTGGAGCCCACGCTCAGGGTCGGAACGGGGATGCCTGCCTTTTGCAGCAAAGCTTGCGCCTGCGCCATGATTGAACCCTCTTCCCGGCCGATGGCTGCCACCTCTTCGGGAGATCGGGCGGAATAAACATGCCCGGCATGGGTAAAAAGTCCCTCGAGTTTGAGAAATTTTTGTTTTGAAACCGCTCGCGCCAGATCAAGCAGCTCGTCACCGGGCGTTACGCCGCAACGCTTTAAACCGGAATCGATTTCGATGCGCACGGACAATGGTTTTCGGCTTTGGGCAAAAAACGGTTCGAGCAAAGCTATTTGCCGCTTATGATCCAGTCCGACGGTCAGCCGCACTTTGTTCTGCAGGGCCTGCAGGCGTTTCAGTTTGGATTTTTGAGTAATTTGATTGGCAATAAAAATATCGTCAATACCCCGTGCGGTCATCACCTCGGCTTCGCTTACCTTGGCCACGGTAATTCCCTGCGCACCGGCCTTCAATTGCGCGTGGGCCAAAAAAGGCGACTTGTGCGTTTTGGTGTGGGGACGTAAAGCCGTGGCAAAACGGTCGGCCAGGGCTTGCATGGCCCCAATATTCTTTTCCATTTGCGGTTGCCAGATTAGCAAGGCGGGTGTTTCGATTTGCGTGTGCAATTGCCGCAATTGAAATGCACTGAAGGGCTTGCTCATTAATTCGCCACCCCGTTTATTGGAAGCTTTGTTTGATGCGTTGCCAGAGTCCCTTGCCCAGGTAATAGTCGGCAACCGTCAAAATGTTTTGAATGGTGGCCAATACATCGCCGCGTCCGGCCCAATGTTCGTAAATCAAATCCATGTCACCCTGATTAATGAAATCGTTTAAAACGTAAGCGGCCAAAGCCAAATCGTCCATGTAACCCATGGGCCCTAAAATAGCCTCGGGAAGAAAGTCGAACGGCGTAATGAAATAGGCCACGGCAGCCGACAGCTTTAATTTTTTGTGGGGCGGTACGCGTTTGTCGAGCATCAGTTTAACCAGAAGATGGAAAAAATCCGGAACCAGCAAAAGCAAATCGGCATATTCCACGTTCTTGCGTTCCAGATAAGTACTAATCTGTGAACGCAGCTTCTTGTAAAAATCGTCGTATTTGTTGTTCATGGTTGCGTCCCACTTGATCGGTGCGTTTTCCATGCGTTTTGTCTTTCGTTAAGGTTCATCTGCCCTGCTCAGCAGAACAGGGCTTTGTATTTTCAGCGCATGTTAAAATCCGCGTTCCTTGCGGATTTGGTCATACGCATTGTTGATTTCGGCCATTTTTTCGTTGGCGATCTGAATGAAATCTTCCGGAACACCTTTGGCGATGAGACGATCCGGATGGTAGCGGTTGACCAATTTTTTGTAAGTCGTGCGAATTTCTTCCACGCTGGCCTCGGGCGAAAGGCCCAGTACCTGATAAGCATGATGATCGAACTTGACAAACAGAGCACGAATTTGGTCGTATTCGGCCGGCGAAAGGCCGAATATTTCGGACACCCGGCGAATAAATTGTTCTTCCTTGGGATGAAATTTGCCGTCGGCCATGGCAATGCGAAAAAGCAGGTGCACCATGGTTTGCAGCACTTCGGGTTGGTAGCCGATCAGGCTGCGGAACTGGCGGGCAAAATCCATGGCATCCTGCGGTGCATTTTTGGCCTCGTTAAAAATTTGGGCCACGATTTTGCGTTCTTCCGTGGAAAGCCGTAATTCTTCCCGCACAAAACGGTCGAAAGCTGCGATTTCTTCTTTGGTGACCACACCGTCCGCCTTGGCCATTTTGGCCGCCAGGGAAGTCAGGCTGACGTAAAACAGAAATTGCCGATCCTGGGATGTTTTGGGTTGCTGGAAGGAGCTTGTGTGCAAAGCGTTACCGCAACGCGGGCAATGGCCGTCTGGCGTAGGCGTTACCGTATTTCCGCAATAGGGACAGCGCACCTGCCAGCCGAACGTGCGGTGTTCGGCTTCCGTATCGTACCAATGGCCGAAAATGCCACCCAAAACAGCGCCCAACGGGCCGCCCATCATAAAACCGACGCCAATACCGATGGCTTTACCCCAAAATCCCATGCTCATCCTTAAAGATTTTGTGTTTGAGAATCGTATTTGTTCCGTTATTTAAATTTACGCTTTTTAGTTAAAATTTCAATAGTTGAATAATTAATGGTTCGGTGCGTTAAAAAGTTCCCTTTCCGAATGGCCGTTTATTGCGACCGCTTTTTCGAAGGAGCCGTTGACTGAAGCGGGAAATTAATATTTGAGTCTTTTAAGCGCTTCGGTTAAATTCCACCTAAAAAAAGCAAGAAAGAAAGGTTGGAATCGTGCAGGAAAAATTCGAAAAAATCAGTCGTCCGCTTGTGGAAGAGATGGAAGCGATTTTAGGTAAACCGTTTCCCGTGCTGGATGACGGTTTCGTGCGGGTGGTCGATTACATGGGCAGTGACGAATCCATTGTGCAGGCGGCACGGGTTTCGTACGGGCGAGGCACCAAAAAACGCCATCAGGATCGCGGGCTGATTCGTTATTTAATGCGGCATCAGCACACGACTCCCTTCGAGATGTGTGAAATCAAATTACACGTTCGGGTGCCCATGGATACCTGGCGTCAGTGGATTCGCCACCGTACGGCCAATGTCAACGAATACTCCACGCGTTATTCCATTGCCATCGATGCGGCCTACCAAACCGATCCCACCGCCTGGCGCTTGCAGGGGACGGTCAATCGTCAGGGAAGCGAAGGCTTTTTGGACCCGGAACAGGGCAAGAAGATGAGCGAACGGGAAAAAGAACTGCATCGCCTGAGTCGCCAAATTTACGAAGAACGCCTGGCCCTGGGCATAGCCCGCGAGCAGGCGCGTAAAGATTTGCCCCTGTGTACTTACACCGAAGCCTACTGGAAGATCGATTTGCACAATCTGCTTCATTTCTTAAAATTGCGCATGGAAGCCCATGCCCAATTTGAAATACGGCAATATGCCACTACCATCGGAGAAGAAATCGTGCGCCGCTGGGTGCCTTTGGCCTGGGAAGCGTTTCAAGATTACATTTTAAATGCCGAGCATTTCTCCAAACTGGAATTACAAATTCTCTCCGCTCTGTACAAAGGAGACACGGAAAAAGCCGTTGCCCTGGCCAGGGAATTCGGCTGGATTACGTACAAAGATGGAAAATTAAGCGGCAATATTGAGCGCCTGGAATTCGAGCAAAAATTACAGGCCTTGAACATCGCGATTCCCTGGCGCTAAAATCCGACTGGTGTAAGCCGCTGGACGTTAAATTTTAAAACCAAAGCGAGGATGTCATGAAAGAATTGTTCGATCACAAGGCTAAAATCGTTTGTACCATCGGGCCGGCCAGCGAAAGCGAAACCATGCTGCGCAAACTCATCTTAGCCGGAATGGACATCGCTCGCCTTAATTTTTCACACGGCACGCACCAGGAGCATTTACGCAAGATCGAACGCATTCGCAAGATTTCCGGAGAGCTGGGCAAACCGGTGGCCATCATGCAAGATTTGCAAGGCCCTAAAATTCGCATCGGTACCTTTAAAAATCCTCCGGTTAATTTAAAGCAGGGAGACAAATTCACCATTACCACCCGACCGATCGTGGGTGACCAGACCATCGTCAGTACCACTTACCAGCATTTGCCGTTGGACGTTAAACCGGGTGATTCGATTCTGGTTAACGACGGGCTTATCAAGTTAAAAGTATTGTCAACCGATGCTGAAAATGTGTACTGCGAGGTGGTCAACGGCGGCAGCCTGTACGATCGACGTGGGATCAATTTGCCGGGAGTAAAAATTTCCGAGCCTTCTTTAACGGAAAAAGACAAAGACGATTTAAAATTCGGCCTGGATCACCAGGTGGATTATGTGGCTCTGTCGTTTGTGCGGGATGCCGAGAGTGTGGCCCAACTGCGCAGCTTTATGGGCGAACGGGCCGTACCCATCGTGTCCAAATTGGAAAAACCCGAGGCTTTGCAAAATTTGGATGCCATTATTCAGGAGTCGGATGCGGTCATGGTGGCGCGCGGTGATCTGGGTGTGGAAATTTCCACGGAAAAAGTACCTTCCGTGCAAAAAGAGATCATTGAAAAGTGTTTAATGTATTCCAAGCCGGTGATCACGGCGACTCAGATGTTGGATTCCATGATGGTGAATCCGCGGCCAACGCGGGCCGAAGCCACCGATGTGGCCAACGCCATCTTCGACGGCAGTGACGCTGTCATGCTTTCTGGAGAAACCGCTTTCGGAAAATACCCCTTGGAATCGGTGGAGATGATGAAAAGCATTATCCGCGAAAGCGAACGGCATCGCCAATATTTTCGTTTAAATCCCGATCGGGAAGTAACCCTGCAAGAGCATCGCTTTTCGTACTCCATTTGTCATGCGGCCTCCCGCGCCGCCGAAGAAATCGGGGCACGATACATTGTGGTGCTTACGCGTTCCGGCTACACGGCGCGCACCATGTCGCACTTTCGGCCTTCGGTGCCTATTCTGGCCCTGACCAGCAATTTAAAAACCTTTCGCCGCATGAGTTTGTACTGGGGCGTGGTACCTATTTTTGTGGCTAATGATTTGTTTATTTCGGAAGATTTGTCGGACTTGCAATGGCTGCTTTCGCAGGACGGTTGGATTAAGAACGAAGACCGCTTGATTATCATCGCCGGCTCCAGCCGAAAACAGGGCGGTACGAATTTGTTGCGTTTGCATGAAGTGAAAATGTAATCGACAATCCGGCTAAAATCATCACCTTTTAAACGGTCACGGGCAGCATTAAGATTTGTCCTTCCGGCCGTTGCCTTTTGCCAGTTTGGACTTTAAATACAGATGTATTTTTTCTTCCAGGATTTTCATATTGATCGGTTTGGAAATGTAATCATCCATGCCCGCTTCCAGACAGCGGTCCCGGTCTTCTTTTTGGGCGTGGGCCGTCATGGCGATGATGGGCACGTGACGCCCGGTATTCATTTCACGAATACGAATTTTTTGCGCCGTACGCAAGCCGTCCAGGACAGGCATTTGCACATCCAGTAAAATGAGATCGTAATTGCGCCGTGCCAGCATATCCAAGGCTTCCTGACCGTTGTTGGCGATATCGGCCTTAAAGCCCATATTCTCCACCATGCGTTTGGCCACGCGCTGGTTAATCACATTGTCTTCCACAATTAACAAACGAATTTCATCTTCGGAATCGGGTTCAGGTTCCGGCTGTATTTCTTCCGGTTTGTTTTGTCGCACATTCTCATAAGTCAGGTACAGGGAAAAGTCGGGCAATTCTTCAATTTTTTGATTTTTGACCTTGGCAAACGTCAAAATAAATCGAAAGGTACTACCCTTGTTTAATCGACTGTCCACTTCAATTTTACTACCCATCATCTTAACGAGCTGGGCCGTGATGGAAAGTCCCAGGCCCGTACCGCCAAACTTGCGGGTTAAGGAAGAATCCACCTGGCGAAACGACTGAAAGATCATATCCTTTTTGTCCGGCGGGATGCCGATGCCCGTATCGCTTATTTCGAATTGAATGTCCACATCCGCATCGGTCTGGGAAAGGTAAATGGCACGCAATACGATTCTGCCTTTTTCCGTGAATTTAAGCGCGTTGCCCAATAGGTTAATGAAAATCTGTCCCAGACGGGTGGGATCGCCGATGACGTTTTCCGGCAAGCGATCGTCCCAGATCAGTTTGAATTCCAGCCCTTTGTTTTGCGCCATGACGGCAAAGCCGTTGGCAATGTTTTTGAGTAATTGTTTTAAGTTGAACGGCACGAATTCCAGTTCCATTTTGCCGGAATCGATTTTACTGAAGTCCAAAATTTGGTTAATGATTTTCAATAATTCCTGTGCGGAAAATTTAATAGTTTTCAAATAGTCCTTCTGTTCGTCATTCAATTCGGTTTGCATTAACAGGTCGGACAGACCGATGATGGCGTTCATGGGGGTACGGATTTCATGGCTCATGTTGGCTAAAAATTCGGTTTTGGCCTTATTGGCCGCTTCGGCCTGAATGATGGCGTGGCGCAAGCGCGTTTCAACTTCTTTTAATTCCGTAATATCGATGGCCACACCCAACGATCCGATTTGTTCGTTTTGTTTGTTAAACAGCGGTGAGAACCAAAATCGGTAATATTTGTCGAATATTTTTCGGATGCTTTCGAAAGCTTCGCCTTTTAAAGCGCGATTGCAATCCTCGCCCAGTTGAGCATCCTGCCAGAATTCGGCGCAAAGGTTGGAGCCTAAAACCGGCAAGTGGTATTGTTCGAAATCCTTAAGCCCTTTCCCCTCGGCAAAGGTTACCGTACCGTTGCGGTCAATCATGAACAAAATAATGGGCACATTTTGCACGATGGTTTTCAGCTTTAGTTCGGAAGTCTGTAAATCCAATGTAATTTTAAGACGCCTGTGTCGTTCGCGAATCAGTTCCAGTATCCCGATGAGCACGAGCACCACGAAAAGAGCGTATGCGAAAAAGGCCCAGGGCGTTAAATACCAGGGTGCGGAAACGCGGAAGCGCAGGGTTAGCGGATCGCTCCATTTTAAACCGATTTGGCGCGCCCGAATACGCAGGCTTTCCATGTTCCTTTTTACGGAAGGAATAATAATTATCGGCGATGTTTGCGGGGTGCTCCAATCATTCGGCCCGATTTGCCACTGGTAAAGGATTTTCATGGAAGGGTACATCAGCGAAGCCAGGTGCAATCGCAGTGTGGAGTGCATGCGTACCGTTAGCGGCTGTTGGTTTATTTGCGACAACGCTTTCTCTCCGTTCCAAAAGGCAATAATCAGCGGTTTGTCCGTTTTTTTAAGGCAGGATAAGGGCAATTGCTGGCCATAAATTCCGCCGTACGTGCCAAAAGTTAAAAACCCGTCTTTAGCCAAAGCCGCCGAACGAAAAGCAAAAGTTTGATTCTTAAAACCGGCCAATTTGTCAAAATAAATCCATTCATCCTTTGTTCGGCAAAAAACGCCGTGTTCCGTACTTAACCACAAATGTCCTTCCTTATCGCGGCAAATACTGCGCACATGGCGATGCCTTTCCAGAGTGATCAATCGAGCCCGGCCCGATCGCAGTTCAATCAATCCCGCTGAAGAAGCCAGGTAAACGGTGCTGTCTTCATCATCGAAAAGAAGATCGTTGATGCGTAAAGGAACCGACCGGTTGAAAGAAAGCGGGCGGCTTATGTTTTCGAAAGATTGTTTTGAAGGATTGAAGCGGTACAGATACTGCTTGGTGCCGCTGCCTCCCAGATAAATACGACCGGCCGACGAAATTTTAATGACGGAAATTTCGGAACGAACACCCTGATCATGGGAAAAAAATTCGCCTTTGCCCTCGGGGCTCAAACGCCAAACACCTCTTTCATCCCCCCGGGCTATCCAGAGATTACCCAGGCTGTCGATTTGCATGGAAAAGATTGTTTTGTGATGGGGCAAGCGAATTTCTTTAATCACTTTTCGATGCCGGATCATGGTGATGGTTCCGTCGATATGCCCGGCGTAAATCGTGTTACCACGTACGGCAACGGCCGAAATAACAGAACCGGTATTGCGGAAAACGAGTTGAGGGCGCCCGCTCTTTAAGGCAAAAATGCCCAGGCCGTCGGTCGCGAATAGGTTGCCGTTGGCCGCTTGAAATAAATTTTGTACGGCATAATTGGTAAAAGGCAAAAGTAAATGGAACAGGGTTTTGTAAAGTAAAATGATGCCATTGTCCGTACTCACCCAGAACTGGTTTTGGCGATTGACAAAAATATGATTGACGACTTTTGCAGAAATTTGATTGAGATGCCGCACTTTAAGTTTGCCGCGCCTGATTTCGGCCCAGTAGAGGCCATTGTCGCTGGTTCCGATGAGATAATTGCCCAGCGTGTCTGCAGCCATGGCCGAAATGTTTTTGAGATTCAATAACTTGCGAATGTGCCAGGTTTTGTTGCCCTTAGGCGGAGATAAACGGTACAGCCCGTCTTTGCCACCCACCAGCCAGCTACGGTCGGGGTTCGGCAGCAACACATCCGCCGTGGGCAGATGCACCGCATGTTGGAAAGGGATTTCTTTAAAAGAATCGGAGGGGGCATCGTAACGCAGCAATCGGCCGTTTTCCGAAAGGGCAAAAAGCGCCGTGGAATCTTCAAATAATAAAAAGGAATGCAAGTAGCTGGAGCCTTCGTATTTTGCGGGCAGAACATAACGTTTAAAATAACGTTCCTCAGGCCGAAAATGCACAATCGAAGAAGGTTCGGCAATCCAAAATGATCCGTCGGAAGCGATAAAAAGAGCTTTGGGGTAGTAAAGCGTACTATCCGTTAAAGAACCGGCACCTTTTAAAAGCAAACGGGAAGTTGTTTGCAAAGGATCGTGATATTGTAACTCAACGATTCCCAAATCGGTAACGGCGTAAATCGTGTTCCCGCGCGTAACGATATTTTTAAGGTAAAAACTGGGAAAATGGGCGGAAAAGGTTTTGAAATTCCGCCCGTCAAAGCGTACTAAACCGCCGTCCGTACCGATCCAGATAAAACCGTTTTGATCCTGAGCGACAACCTTGACCAGGTTGGAGGGCAAACCGTTTTCGTAATTGTAGTAATACGTAAACAGCCCGTCCGTAATGGCAGAAGCCGCCAAAAGAACACCGGGCAGTAGTGCAATCCAAAAAAGAAAATATTTTTTAATCATACTCTTTCCGCATTTGGTAATGAATGTAATATCGGATAAGATCGCATTAATTTTTAGGAAAATTTTATTTAACAGCGTATTCAGACCGCAGGGCGATGGGATATTTGGTTTTTGCCTTTCAGGTTGAATTGCTTGTGTTTTTTGAGCAAGAAAATTTTTGTTTTACACACGGCAGTGCAATGGGGATTAAAATTACTTTTGTTTTGCAAATTTCTTCTTTAAATTACTTTTCCCTTGCGGATGCACCGGCGGCTAAAATGTTCGGGGATTCATGCGGGCGGTCCCGTTGCAGGTCCGTTCCGCTTTAGACGGCGATATGAAACCGTCTAAAAAGGCGAATTGCTAATAAAACGCCGGTTGCCGGGACGATTGGTAATGCAAACAATAGAGGAGTGGCTAACGTAAAAGGCATTTCTCTTGTAAAAATCATAAGGTAGGAGCACTTCGGAATGCACCGTTTTTTTCTTTTAATTTTTCTTCCCGTATTGTTATTTGCCCAAAGTCATTTGCTTATTACGGAGGTGTACGCGCCTCCTGCAGCCGAGGCGGATCAGGCCTTTGTGGAAATAGCCAACGAAACGGGTCAGCCGGTTAACCTGGGCCAGCGCTATTTGGCCAATTACAATACCTATTATCAAATAGTCGATAACCAATATCCGCTCACCAGCCAATTTTTTGTGGCGCGTTTTCCGCAGGTAACCATCCAATCGGGTGAGGTTATTGTGGTTGCTCTGGACGGTGCCGGCTATTTGAATGCCTTTGGCAAAAGGGCGAATTTTGAAATCAAAGGCACGGACGATCAAACGCCGGATATGGATTTCATCAAGTCGGGCGACAACCCTTCGCTGGAAATCCTGAAGGGCATGGTCGTTTTGTTTCGCTGGGATGGTCAGAGCGATTTGGTGCAGGATGTGGATTACCTGCCGTGGGGATTAGCGCCGTTCAACAGCGTGTGGATGGACAAAAGCGGAGTGCAAATCGACGGGCCGGATGCGGATACGCTGAAATCGACGTATGCTCAGGATTTGGCCAAAGCCCAGCAAAAAGCCATTAATTCCGTGCCCTCCGGCGAAAGTTTGCAGCGGAACGGTACGGAAGAAATCGGTGAGGTGCAAACGGGCGGAAACGGCATTACCGGGCACAATGAAGCTACGGAAGATTGGCAGCAAAGTTTTAAAACGGCAGCACCCACACCGGGTAGTTTTAGTGCCGTGGCCGGGGACGGCACGGGAAGCGTAAGCATCGATCCCGATACCGTTAACAGCGGAGAAACAAATAGCTTTGTCTTGTCTTTTTCCACGGATGAATCGTACACCTTGACCAGAATGCAGATCAAAGTACCCTCAGGCTTCGATTGGTCTCAGCAGACCGCCGACGTGGTTTTGCAGGGTGCCGCTTTTAGTTCGGCGCAGGTGCAGGTTTCACAGAATACGATTTCCATTAGCAATGCCTCTTTGAACAGCCAGCAGAATGGTACCCTGACCATTCAAAACGTTACGGCACCGGCTCAGGGCGGCGCTTACGCCTTTGAGGTAGAAACGGCTACAGCCGGCGGCAACCTGACACCCATTGCGGTTTTTCCCATCGTGCATGTCCTGAAAAAACTGACCATTGCGGATATTCAAAACAATAGCGAAGCCTACGAAGGAAAACAAGTGACGATTGAAGCGGTGGTTACGGTTGGTGTTAATGTGTTGCGTACCGATCGCACCAGTGCCTATGTGCAGGACGAGTCGGGACGGGGCATTAATCTGAGCGATCCCAGCACGGATCATCCCGAACTGGTTCGGGGCAATCGCTTGCGCATTACGGGTACGGTGACCAATTACACGGGTAAATACAACGACGTAACTACCCAAATTGAAAATTTTACCTTAACGGTTCTTTCGAGCGGTAATGCAATCCCTGCGGTTCCGTTGTTAAGCTGTGCAGCCGCCGGGAATCTGGATTTGGAAGGAACATTTGTGGAAACGGCCGGTGTGATTACCGATCTGGCCAGCGGCATTGGCGGTGGTACCAATATTACGATTGAAGACGGTAGCGGGGCCCTGGCTTTGCGCATCTGGGATACGGCCGGTTTGGATCTTTCCGGATTTGCCGTAGGCGATACGATCCGCGCCCGTGGGGTTATCAGCAGCTATCGGCTAAGTCCGCAACTATTGGTTTGTTACCAACAGGACATTTTTAAATCGTCGTTGCCCAAAACCGTGGCCGGTACGGGGGAAGTCAGCGTCCAGCCGGACAGTGTGGGTAAAGACGAGACGGTTACTTTGACATTTAGCGCTAAAGGAACCTTGCCGGACACATTAAGCCAACTTTCGCTCACCGTTCCGGATGAATGGACGTGGTCCGGTTCGGCTACGGATATTCAATTAAGCGGCGCTTTTGACGGCTTGACCCCCGACATTAACGGCCATACCGTCACGTTGCAGGGCTTCGTGCTCACTAACATGCACACGGGAGAGATCGAGATGACCAACCTGCGCAGCCCCAATGCCGATACGGCTTCGGTGTTTGTCGTAAAAACCGCACCGGCCAACGGCATTTTGACGAGCGTGGCCAATCCGCCGGTCGTCATGGTGGGCAAGGGCTCCAACCGTACAGTCATCAGCATCGAAGAGGCGCGTAAAAAGCCGGTGGGCAGCACGGTTACGGTCAAAGGCGTGGTGACGATCGGGGCGGGTATTTTACGCACCAACTTCACCGATGCTTACATGCAGGATGCCTCCGGTTACGGAATCAATATTTATCAACCGGGCGGTCTGGATGCGCGTATTAAACGGGGGAATTTGGTTATTATTAACGGCACTTTAAAAGAATACCAGGGCAAACTGGAATTAGAAGAAAAAAGCGTAACGGTTTTGCGCAGTAAACAACCCATCCCGGCCATTCGGCAGATCAGTACCTTCGATGCTTCAAGAGCTCTGTTCGAAGGAAGCTTTGTGCAGGTAAAAGGACTGATTTCCGGGATCAGTGCGGCCGGAGGGGGTACCACTTTGTACATTAACGACGGTAGCGGCGAAGTGGGTGTTCGTGTGTGGGATACGGCCGGTTTGGATCTTTCCGGATTTCAAATCGGCGATTACGTCGTCGTGCGCGGGGTTTGCAGTGTGTACAAAGGTGCCGGACAGATTTTGTTGGGATATCAGGAAGACATTACACCGGTTGAACAAATCGAGGGGGTGGTTTCCTTAAAAGTCCCGGCCAAACCGTTTGCTCCGGACGAAGGAGAAAAACTACCCATCGAATACAGCGCGGGCACCGTTCATTCCCATGTTACTTTGCGTCTGTTCGATTTAAGCGGGCGCATGGTAACCACCCTATTTGACGGAACCGGCCTTCCTTTTCCCATTGTTAAGGAATGGGACGGCCGCAATCAGTTGGGTCAATTGGTGCCCTTGGGGACGTACATCTGTCATTTGGAAGTAGTCAACAACAATACCGGAAAACGGACGGTGAAAATAGCACCAATCGTTGTCGGAACGATCTTGAAATAAAGAAAAGGCAAGAAGATGCGAACCATATTTTTTTCTGTTCTTTTAGTAACGATTTTGTTTTGGAATGCGCAGGCCGGCGTGTTCGATAGTCGCTATCCATCGGCCCGCGCCACGGCCATGGGTAATGCCACGGTTGCCCTGCATGCCGATGTTTGGGCGCCCTATTACAATCCGGCTGGATTGGCGGCCATGCAAAATATTCAGGCGGCTTCGGCCGTGCAACGTTTGTTTAATCAGCCGTTTTTACAGAACGCTTTTTTCGGGGCGGCCATGCCGATTTCATCGAAATACGGCGTGATAGCCGTTAATTTTGAATTTTTCGGCGTGCGTTACAACGGTTCGACACTTTCCCGCGAGAACACTTTTACCATCTCCCATGGTTTTTATTTGATGAACGATATCCATTCCAGTTTGTCCTTTGGTTACAATTTGCGCTATTACTATTGGGATTTGGGGCAATCGATCGAAAATCGCAAGTTGGGCTCTTCCGGCGCATTCGGTCTGGATTTGGGATTTCAAGGAACGTTGTACCATCGCATTTACGGCGGGGTTTACGCTTACAACATCAATGCGCCGACCATGGGCAAATACACCAAGCACGATTTACCCCAACGCATCGTCGTGGGGGCGGGCTATCGTCCCATCAGCAGTGTTATGACCACCGTTAGTCTGGACAAAACCATTGGATTCGATACTCAGGTTTTAGGCGGCTTTGAATTCAGGCCGGTGCCCTGGCTGGCTTTGCGTCTGGGTGCGGGAACACAACCCAATCGTGTTTCGGCCGGATTCGGCATTCAATTTAAAGGATTTGTTTTGGATTACTCTTTCCAAAATCATCCGGTTTTGCCCGAAACACATAAAATCGGTTTGATGTACACGTTCGGCAAACAAAACTGAAAATGACGATTATTAAACGGGTAATAAAAACTTTATGAAATCATTAGATACACATAAGCAAAGTTCGATGTTCGGCACGGCCCCGAAAGGTGCGGGAAAAAAAGCCGGGGCAGGTGGGGCATTTCTCCTGCGGCTGCTGCCCATTATGTTGATGGCCACGGTGATTTTCTCCACCGCCCGCCTTCGGGCACAGGACAAATTGGACATCAATCGTGCCACTTACCAACAAATAACACAATTACCGATTTCTGCCCCGTTGGCTAAAAAGTTGTACGATTACATTCGTTTTGAGGGATATTTTAACAGTATTTACCAACTGTGGGATATTCCGGGCATGGATGCGGCCACCTTTAAAAAACTTAAGGAACGCATTGCCGTTATTCCGGTAAAGCAACAATCGGCCGTGCAGGAGCGCATCGAACAAATGTACTATCGTTTGGAACGCTGGTCTTCCAGCGAAGGCTTTAACAGCGATTTTGTGGATTTGTGGATTGAAAAAGCGTTGGAGCCGGTTAATATCAATACCATTCGATATGAAGACCTGGTAAACTTGCAAAACGTTTCGCCGGTGGACGCCGTGGCTATCTTAAAACAACGTCGCCTCATTCATTGGTTCAGGGACAGCCGCGATTTGCGTCGTACGCCCGGACTTTCCAATTATGCCTATCGCAGTGTGCGCAATTTTGTGCAATATTCCGATACCTCATTGGCCAACTGGCATGGCAGCGTTTTGATGCGTCTGGATAATACGCCCTTCATGTCCAGAGATGCCGAGCAATCGAATGTGGCTCAAAATTTGGACTTGGTGGAAAACCAGTCATCGGCCAGCAATCAATTGCCGGGCATGTATTACAAAATGCGTTTTAGCAAAGGGAAGCGCATCGATTTTGGCCTGGCTTACGTGCGTACGGTCGGCGAACCCATGCATTATGCTATGAGCAAACCGTTCCACGTGCCGCAGATGAAATACAACATTACCTTTAAAGATTTGCACTGGAAAGACCTTTGGCTGCGTAAGCTGATTTTGGGCTATTACAAGGTGAGTTTCGGTCAGGGCGTAGTCATGGAAAATACCGACTTCTTTATGCCGCGCAAATCCGGATACGGATTCCGTAAGCGCTTTAACGGCATTTCCGGAGATCTCTCGCGCACACGCGAGTTTGCCCTGCGCGGGTTGGCTTTTGAGATGAACTATCATCGTCTGCGGGGCATCGGATTTGTCTCTTACGCCGACCGCGATGCGATTCTAAACCGCAAAAAATACCATGATCGATATTCCTTCAACCATTTTATTGTGTTAAATCAACGGTTAAACTACACCCCCGGCGATACCTTGCGCGGTAAAGCCCTGAGCTGGTTGAATGCGGTTAAGGAGTTGACATACGGCAGCCATTGGCAATACACTTTTACGCCCGGTACTTTTGTGGGGCTCAGTTACTACGAAAGCGCCTACGACCGCTATCTCGATCCCGATCCGTATCAGGTGGTGGGTACCGATTACAAAGGGCAGCAAAACTGGGATTTGCGACGTACCACGGCCGATGCCGAGATTTTGCAGGCTTACGGCGGGCCGGTTTCCCGAGGTACGAATCCCTTTTGGAGCAAAGCCATTTCATTCCGGCGTGTTTACGGATTGAATTTCCAAACGGTTTGGAAGAATATCGCCTTTCAGGGTGAATACGGCATTCTGGATAAAAGTAGTAACGGATTTAAACTCGGCGCCGGCCCGCGGGCTTTTGTGGCCTCTGCCTACTGGCAAAGCGAAACATTTAATGTTTTGGCCCTTTACCGTAATTACGATTTGGGGTTCGATAATCCCTACCAGCGCTCTTTTTCCAATTACCAGCGTTACAAAGGCACATTATTCGAAAAATACTATTATCTGCAATCACCGCTTTACGGGCAATTGTATTTAAACAATCCTCAGGCCCAGGCCGAACAGGGTTTTTTCATCAGTACCTATTACCAGATGTTTCGTCCGCTCACTTTTCGCATGGATTACGATAACTGGATGCGCAAGAACGATGGAGCCAAACATTATCGTCTGGTGGGCACGGTGGATTATCGGCCGGTTTATCCTGTGGATATTCAGTTGCGGCAAAAATGGCAATCGCGTGAAGCGCAAAATGCGGCGACCCCCAATCGTTTTTACAAAAATTACGAATTTCGCGGCAGACTGCGTTTTCGTCTTTCCGGCTACGATGCTCTGGATTTGTTGTATTCCAGCTCCAAATTGATTGTACATCCCAGACCGAGGGTTTTCGGCGATATGGTATTGGACGGTGAAGCGATAGCCGTTAATTATGCGCACAACGTCAACCGCTATTTTCGCTTTAGCGGGATGGTGGCTTATTACAAAGGCTTCTTCTGGAATTTCGAAGATACTCAATTTATGGTGATGGACAGTCGGCAGGGCGCTTTACGCTATTGGCTTTCGGTGTATTCACGATTGACTTCCAATTTGTCGGTGCGTTTAAAATACACGGCCGATCACCACAAGCCCATTAATAATATTCAATTTCAACCCTATCAATCGACCATAGATGCCAATCCCGGTAAAAAATTTGCGGCCGACTGGCTGCGTTACGACCAGAATATGTTTTATTTGGAATTAAACTATAATTTTTAATAGAGGCAGAGAATGAAAATAGTTCGTTTGATCATTATCGTTGTGTTTTTTGCCATAAGCGGCAAAGCTCAAATCGGTTATTTGAATTATGATAAAATGCACATCGGGCAAGAAGTATCCGCCCACAGCGCCCGCATGTTGGGTCTGGCCGGGAGCGGCCTGGCTTTACAGGGAGCGTATGGGCAGGGTGTTGTCAATCCGGCATTGATTGTCAGCGCGCAAAAGGGATTCGGCTTTAAGGCCGGCTTTGCGGTTAATAAGCTCATTGAGAATCGGGAATATCCGTATTACGATTCTTTTGTGGGCTTTAACGATTACGGCTCATACGCCTACAATGCGCATTGGTATTACAAGGCTTATTTTGCGCTGCGCTTTAGTGCCAAAGCGCCCTGGGGCTCCTGGTTTGCTTTACAGGCCGGTTTTACGCCATTGTTGGATTTCCGATACGATTACACGGAAGAGGTGCGTGATCCCGTTGCCAAATCCGACCAGTTGTTGGGTTACAACTGGATTAGCCAGGACGGCGTGATGAATATGGGTTATCTTGCCCTTGGATATCAAGTGTTCCCGAAGTGGACGCTCGGTTTAACGCTGGGCATGGTGCGCGGCTCCATCGATTCAACGGAACAGATCGAACCTAAAATTAGCGGTGCCTTTTTGAGCCGTTCTTCGACACAGCGTTCGCGAACCCTGCAAAGGACGCCGCTGGTGGTAAGTTTGGGTACGCATTATCAGCTCACGGATCGCCTTGGGTTGGCGGCCAGTGTCCGCCTGCCCTTTAGCCTGTCCTTCGACGGGAAGGTGAAAAGCAGCAGTGATTCCGCCTGGACATCGTACAATGAAAAGCTGACCTACCCCTTGCGGCTGGGGACCGGTTTTGACTACCGTTTTCAAAATATTTTGCAGGCGCGGGTATTTGCCGATTTTTATTATGAATTTTGGAGCCACTTCAAAGATAGCCGCACCACGCACCGTTCCTTTAGAGATACGTACACGATTCGGGCCGGCATTGAACATATTTTCTTCGACAAATTGCCGTTTCGCGTGGGCTTTGCCTTTAACCAGCTACCGCAAAATCCGGATTTGACCAAAACATTGCTTACCGTCGGTACCGGTTGGAAAATCGGCCCGGCCGATCTTGATGCGGCGGCGGGAATTGTGCACCAACAATTTTTTCAACCCGATATTTTCCCGGATACGATTTACGGTTTACCGGCGCGCACCGATTTGGATCGCGTAACCTGGACGAGCTACTTTTTGCGGTTGGATGTCAGCTATCATTTTTTTGATTAGGCGGGATAGGTAAACATGATTAAAAAGATTTTCATATTTTTGGTACTTTTTACGTTGGGGTTACAGGCCCAACCGACGCAAAAAATAAAAAGGATTTACATCTTTTACACGAATGATATCGGTGGTCGCATCGGAGAGCAAAAGGCTCGATTTCTAAACCCCAATTTTCCTCCTTTGCTGGGTGGAGGTGCTTCGGCCGCTACGGTTATTAACAAAGTGCGCAGCCGGGCCCGGGCTAACGGCGATATTGTCTTGCTGGTCGATGCGGGTAATTTTTTAAGCAGTTCTTCCGATCTGGTGCGCCATTCACAGGGCAAAGCCATGATCGACTACATGAATCGTA
This sequence comes from uncultured Caldithrix sp., assembly GCA_964532875.1. Lineage (GTDB taxonomy): Bacteria > Calditrichota > Calditrichia > Calditrichales > Calditrichaceae > Caldithrix. The sequence goes on from CAZHIZ010000012.1 coordinate 25,115, forward strand.
TGGGATATTCGGCCGTCACTCTGGGTGTAACCGATTTTGATGTGCTGGGGAAAGACCTGTTGAGATTACATCGGTTTGCGCGTTTTCCGTTTTTAGTGGCTAATTTGCAAGCGCCTGCCGCTCCCAAATTGCAAAAAGAAATTGCCCCGTACACGATCATACGGCAAAACGGAATAACCATCGGTATTCTGGGCATCATTAGCCAATCGGCGGAATTTATTGATCATGCCGAAGGTATTAAGGGGTTGCGATTTACAGCCGAACGAGCTGCGGCTCAAAAAGCGGTCGATGCGCTCCGGGCCCGGGGGTGTGATGTGGTGATTGCCCTGGCCAATCTGGGTTTGCCGTATGATGCGCAAGCCTATTATCCTGTGATTGAAGCGCAAGACAGGCAACACATCATTAAAAATTCGTTTATGAATGCCATGGATTTGGCTCACTATGTAAAGGGAATCGATTTTATCTTTTCCGGACGCATTCGCCGCGGATATCGTTTCCCCTGGGAAGACCCTCTTACCCACACCCTGTGTTTTCAAAATTATCCCTCCGGCGGCAATTTGGGCGTGGTGGTTGCCAAATACGATCTGCAAAAAAAGACGTTAACCGGTTACGATTTTCTGTCCAAAGACGGTAGCCTACTGCTACTAACCGAAGACGAATTTTGGCCGGACAAACCCATGGCGGGTTTCATTGATAGCCTGCAAAAAGTTTACCATGCCGATCCCAAAGAAGTTTTGGGCTACACGTTGACCACACTTTCGCGTAGTTCCCTGGGAGAATCGCCTCTGGGCGATTTGATGGCCGATGCCATGTTGGAAGCAAGCGGTGCGGATTTTGCTTTTAACAATTACAACAGTATGCGGCAGGATTTTCCCATTGGCCCGATCACCAAACAGGATGTGGTCGATGCCTTCCCTTTTGCCAATGAATTGGTGGTTGCCAAGGTAAAAGGAGCCATGTTAAAAGATTTGATCGAACGGAGCGTCGTCGGGACGTACATGGGGGT
>CAZHIZ010000012.1:26220-42832 GCA_964532875.1 uncultured Caldithrix sp.
TACATTAAAAAGCACAGTCCGTTAAACATTCAGCCGGATGGTCGTTGGAAGCGCAAATAGGGCAATGCTTCGGTTAAGGTAAAAAATGAAATGCTTTAAAGTGCGGAAATATATCTGATAAATAAAAAAAGGCTTTTATATTCCAATCCAGAACATCCTGTCCATGATTAAAAGCCCTTTTAGGATTAAAATATAAAAGCCGTTGCTCTCTCTCCGAAAATTTCGATTTCAGGAGAGCGCGTCGTCTTTTATGCGAATATTACTGAATACAAATAACAGACCCACCAGAATTAAGTGGATGACAATGTAAGTTTCCATGGTTCTCTCAATTCTTTAAATGTAAACTTCGGAATATGGTCCAACGGTCAATAAAGTGCCGGAAGTTCTTAATTTTAAACGGTTCCTGAAGTACTTCCGTCAACGGGTCAAATTCATGCACGGCATGCGTTCCGTGGTTGCGAATGAAGATGACCGGGATTTTTGCCGTGATCGGATCTTTACGTAGTCTGCGGAAAAAATCATGTGCCGAGTTTTCGATGAAAGTTTCATCTACGACAATCACCTTGGGGCGTTGGAAATGGGCTTTGCGGAATAAATCGGAAATGTGATTGACATTTACGATCCGGTAATTGTAAATACCGAGAATGTCCTGTATTAATTTGGCCCGATAAGGGTCTTGCTCACAGATAAAAATCTTCATGGTAAAACTCCTTTTAAAAGCTTGGAACCGCCTCGGTTAAAATCCGCGCTTTAACGGCCGATGACACGATATTGGGCAGCACATCCATGAGATCGTGAATATTTTCTTTGTACACGGTCAAAATGTCGTCGTCGGAAAAAGCAATCTTGATGGAAAAATAGCGCCGTCCCTGTTCGTCTTCCAATGATTCAATTTTGAATTGGCCGTCAAGAATATTGTCGATCATCATTGTTTGCCTCCGTTTCTTTAATCATTTGCTTCTTAATAAAGCAACAATGATGCCAAACTGATAACCAATTGATATTTAAGGAATAAAGCCCTGTTTGGTGTGTTTTGCGCTTAACCTATTAAAACACAACATATTAAACGATCTTGTTTTCAAAAAATTGTATTTTTTACAATTCTCGAAAAAGGCAAATTGCAGAATGTGCAATCAGTCCTCTTTTAAACGATTCATTAGTGTTCGATAATTGATTTTTAAAAATTCACAGGCTGCTTTTTTATTGCGACCCACGTGTTCGTAAACCATTTTAACGTACAATCGGGTCATTTCTTCCAGGGGGAGGCGGCTGCGCAGGGCATTTTGCAGAATGGGGTTTTCCTGCTCCACCAATTCGTCCGGAAGATCACTTAAACTTAATGTGCGCGGATTCATTACCAGCATGCGTACCAGGATGTTGTTCAATTGGCGGACATTGCCGCGCCATTCCAAACGCGACAGATAGGAGATCAGGGACGGTTCGATAGTCGGGACGGCCATTTTGTTTTCGGCGCAATATTTTTCGACCATGAAATTGATCAGGGCCGGAATGTCGTCGGGCCTTTCGCGCAGAGGCGGGATGTGGATAGGAATAACATTCAAACGATAGAACAAGTCTTCCCGGAAGCGACCCGCCTTGACTTCGTCGATTAAAGAACGGTTGGTAGCCGTAATCAGGCGGAAATTGGCGTGCAGTTCTTTCACACCGCCCAGACGGTAAAACTTTTTTTCCTGCAATACGCGCAGCAGCTTAGCCTGGATGGAAGGCGGCAATTCTCCGATTTCATCCAAAAACAGAGTGCCGCCCTGCACAACTTCGATTTTCCCTTTTTTAAGTTCCTGAGCGCCGGTAAAAGCTCCTTTTTCGTGGCCGAACAATTCGTTTTCCAATAAAGCCTCGGGCAGTGCGGCCGAATTGATGGCAATGAACGGTTTGTCTGCAACCTTGCTGCGATTGTGAATATGGCGGGCGATGACTTCTTTTCCCACGCCGGATTCGCCGGTAATCAGAACCGGTTCCAGAGTTTCGCGTATTTGCTCGATCAGGTTTAGGATTTTTTGCATTTGTTTACTGACGGCAACAATGCCTTCGAACACCAATCTTTCGTTTAATTTGCGTCGTAACGTGCGGTTTTCCCGCTCGAGGGCTTGCATTTGCAGGGCACGCCGTACCATCAACGGCAATTCTTCTTTAATGTTTTCCGACTTGAAAAAATAGGATGAGGCACCGCGGCGCTGCGCTTCGAGAGCATGTTGATGATCTTGTGAGGAGGTGATGACAATAATTTTGGCATCGCTGCCCTGGGAAACAAAATAATCGAGTAGGGAAAGGCCTTGTTCAATTTTGGGCAGGCCTAAGTCCAGAATAATAATATCGGGTAAAAAGCGTGCAAAAATTTGCTTCGCCTTCTCCACATCGGAAGCGAATTCAAAGCGGTATTCCGGTCCCAGCCATTTTCTAAAACTTTGCTGCCAAACGATGTTATCTTCTACAATGAGTATTTTAAAGTTGCTTTTTTGCATCATCATTAAACCAGGGTATGAACATGTTTACCGTTGTGCCACTTCCTTGTTGAGAAATAATTTCCAAAAAACCGCCGTGCGCTTCTAAAATTTTTCGGGCAATGGCCAGGCCGAAACCGGTGTGTCCGCTTTGCTTCCACGTGGTGAAATAGGGCCTGATTACCCATTCGCTAAAATCAGGATTAATGCCCGTACCGGCATCTATTATCGAAACAATGAGCCATTCTTTTAGTTTTAAATGAAAGGCATCGCTGCGTTTGCTAATTTCCAGACGAATTTTGCGCAAATCGTTGTGTGTGGCCACCAGGGCATTTTGCAGAATTTCGCTTAGTGCCCGATCAAAAAGCTCCACGTCCAATTCCACCGTTTGCTCTTTACGCACATCGACGTAATCCACGGTCATTTGTTGCACATCGATATTTTGTTTTTGCAAGACGGCGCTAATCAGCTCGGCAATGGAAATACGCATCGGTAACAGTTCGAGTTCCCGCATGTAAAACAAAAGGCGTTTATTTAGCCGTTTTTGGTAATGAATGCGCTCTTGCAAACTGGTACGATCGGCTTCCGGATTTTGGAATAAATCGATTAGGGCATCCACATCGTGCAACATTTGCGACATCTGGTTGCCGGTATCCGCTTCGTAGGTTTGTAGCACCGTACGAGTCCAGCGATGGCCGAATTGCAGCAGCTTTTGCCAGGTATTTAAAATATCTTTAGCGGCCTCGTTCATGGGTGCGGAACAAAACAATAAATAGGCCCTGCCGGACTGCTCAAAATCGTCCAGATAAAACGCATCCCACGAGGCAAAGGCTTCAGGCACTAAATCCTGAGCGCGGGGCAGGCGTGCGCTGTTGGAAAAGAGTACGGAGAAAGGCTGGGTTGATGGGGAGTATTTGAGTAAAATCCACTGGGCCTGAGGATTGGTTTGTTCCGTGGCACGAGCTACAGCCAGAGCCAAATCGTCGGCAGATTCCAATTGCGAAAGTTGTTTTTCAATCTGTTCGAGTGTTTTCATGTTCGTTAAGTTTGGCCCTTTCCCAATGTGCATCCATTTCTTGCAACGAGGCCTTTTTCATGGCCTCGATATCATTGTTGTATTGTTGTTCGATGTGTTCGAAACGGCGAATGAATTTTTGATTGGTTTTACGCAAAGCATCTTCAGGCTTAACGTGTAAAAAGCGGCCCAGGTTGACCAGAGCAAAGAGCAGGTCGCCGAATTCATCTTCAATTTCAGCCTGATTATTATTTTTGACGGCTTGTTTTAATTCATTCCATTCTTCGTTTACTTTTTCGTAAACCGGTTCAATCGTTTCCCATTCGAAGCCCACCGTGGCGGCTTTTTCCTGCAGCCGCTGGGCCTGCATTAAAGCCGGAGCCGCTTTGGGAATGCCGCTTAAAAGCGATTTGCGGCCTTCGTCTTTTACTTTGCTTTGTTCCCAGTTGTCCTGAACTTCCTGAGCGTTGTTCAGTTTTTTATCGCCAAAAACATGCGGATGCCTGCGAATGAGTTTGCGTGCAATATGGTTGACCACCTGATCAAAATTAAAGCGTCCTTCTTCCTCACCCAAAACACTGTGGAATACCACCTGCAGAAGCAGGTCGCCCAATTCTTCGGCCAACTTATCGTATTTTTTCTGATCGATGGTTTCCAGAACTTCGTAAGTTTCTTCCAGCAAAAATTGCTTTAAGGATTGATGGGTCTGTTTGGCGTCCCAGGGGCATTCCTTACGCAGGCGACGCATAATGTCCAGCAGATCGTCCATGGTAAATTGTTCTTTATCAAGAATAGCGTTCATTCTACCAGCTCACGCATTCGGTTTTAATTTCGGCAACGGATTCGATACGGGCTTCAATGGAATCGCCCGGCAGCAGGGGGCCCACACCGGACGGCGTTCCCGTCAATAGTAAATCGCCGGGTTCCAGCGGAAAGAAACGACTGACATAGGCAATTAATTCGGGAATGCGAAATAGCATTTGTCGGGTATTGCCGTTTTGCCGTACCTGACCGTTTACTTTTAACGTTAACTCCAGGTTTTGAGAATCGGCAACTTGATCGGCCGGTACGAAAGGCGAAACCGGACAGGCCCCTTTAAATCCTTTGGCGATGGCCCAGGGGTGGCCGCGTTCCTTGGCTTTTTTCTGAATATCGCGCAAGGTTAAATCCAGAGCCAGACCGTAACCGCCGATACTATGCGTTGCTTCCTGCTCGGAAATTTGAAATGCTTCTTTTGTGATTAAAACACACAATTCGATTTCATGATGTACGGCCCCATATTGTGTGGGAATGCGCACGGGTTCTTGCAACGAGGCAAGAGCCGAATTCGGTTTTAGAAAAATGACAGGTTCGGCCGTGCGTTTGGAACGCATTTCTTCGATATGTTGCGCATAGTTCAAACCGACCGCCAGAATTTTACTCGGCGTAAAATTCGTGCCGTCCGTACGCTGAATCTGAATCATTCTTCCTCCTTCAAAATGCGAAACAATTTAATTTTTCCGCGAATAATGTCCAATTTTTTAACGGCTTCAATGGAACTCAATACGTCTTTTTCTTTAGCATAATCGATTAGAATGTGAACATAGCCGATGGTTTTGGAATCGTTCGGCTGCACTTCGGCATGGGCCGAGGCGATGTTGATGTTGTGCTTGCCGAAAACGGTGGCAATCAGGCCGATGACGCCCGGTTGATCGATGCAAGGAAACTGGATGTAATAGGCCGATTCGATGTCTTCGATGGGAATCAGTGATTTGTGGTTACGGTCGGGTAAATAAACATCCATGCGCGAGGGAGAATAGCGGATGAGATTGCCGATGTGTACCAGATCGCGTAAGATAATGCTGCTGGTTGCTTCGATGCCGACCCCTTTCCCGAAAACCATGTAGGGTCCCAGCATATCGGTTTCGATTAAAAAGGCGTTAAACTCACCGCGTACCAAGGCCAAAGGATGATCTTTGGGAACCAGTGTAGGATGCACACGCACTTCGTAACGGTTCCCGTAATTTTTAATGACACCCAACAGTTTGAATACATAGCCGAAGTCATCGGCGCATTTAATATCAAAGTCCGAAATATCGGAAATGCCTTCGGAATGAATGTGCAGAAAATTGACGCCAAAGCCGAAAGCGGCTGCGGCCAAAATGGCAATTTTTTGAGCAGCGTCTGCTCCTTCGTAATCGATGATGGAAAGGCTTTCGCCCAGGCGCAAAATATCTTTGGATTTAAGGGCTTCGCTTAAAGGGATTTTTTCTTCGGTCATCTTGGTCAAAATGAGGTTGGAGGTCCCGCTGACAATGCCGTAGAGAGTTTTGATCTGATTGGCCAATAAATCGCGTTGAATGGTGCTGATGATGGGCACGCCGCCGCCCAGCGCCGGTTCCGGTTGAATGTAAATGCGTGCTTCGTTGGCCAATTGAGCGATTTCTTGCATTTTAGAAGCTAATAACATGCGATTGGCCGAGATCAAATGAATTTTATTTTGAATGATGCGCCTGATGATGGAAAAGGTGGGCTCGATTCCGCCGATGGCATCGATGGCGATCGTTACGTTTTGATCATTTAAAATATCGTCCAGATTGGTGGTGATTAAACTTGTATCTACAAAGTCCGGACGTTGAAAATTGGAATGTCTCACTAAAATATGCCGCAGATTTAAACGAAAGCCGGTCTTTTCAAAAATTTCATCTTTCTTTTCCAGCCATTTTTTGTAAAATCCCTGGCCCAGTTTACCCAGACCTAAAAGAGCAAAATGGATTTCTTTCTTTCTCGGCATTTAAATTCCTTTGAATTTAGAGCGTAAATTTAAAAATAGCCCTTAAATGGCTAACAATGCAATTTTTTGTTTTTGAGCTCACGATCTTTCGGGCTACACCAATCGGGCATGCTATTTTTGCGGTTTAAGGGTTGAAATAACGATTTTGTAAATGCCTTCCTGCCGTAATAAGTCCATGATGCTGATCACCACACCATGACGAACATCGGCGTCGGCTTTAATGACAATGCTCTGGTCTTTACGCACATTGGCCAATTTCTTGATTTCCGCTTTCAGATTGCTGAGCGAAACGATGTTGTCGTTGAGAAAGATAGTGCCGTCCTTATCCACGTAAATGATGATTTTCTGCGCCGTGTGTCCTTTGGAGCTGACGGCTTTGGGTAAATCCAATTCGATACCCGGTTGCTCCAGAAAAGTTGAAGAAACGGAGAAGAAAATAATCAAAATAAAAAGCACGTCGATCAACGAAGTTAAATTGATGGAAACGTGTCGTTCTTCGTCGTTTGATAATTTCATAAAGTCCCTCGATTTATCCTCATGCTTCAAATTCCTCTAGCGCTTCTTTTTCTTCCGAACGCAACCGATAAATTTTTTCAAGAAGTTCGTTGGTGTATTTTTCGATGTCCAATATTAGGTTGTTGGCTTTTTGCGAAAAATAATAATAGAAAAGCAACACCGGAATGCCGATGAACAAACCGGCTACCGTGGTTAAAAGGGCTTGCGAAATACCGCCGGAAAGTGCGGCGGTTTGCCCGATGCCCTGTTCTTTAATAACGGCAAACACCTGAACCATGCCCAAAACCGTGCCCAACAAACCCATTAGCGGGGCCACGGCGGCAATGGCTTCCAGAGCAACCAGCCCGCGTTTTAAAGTGCGAATTTCCTGCCGCCCCTGATCCTCCAAAATTTCACGGATTTCGGCCTTGGGCAAATGATAGTGATCCAAAGCGCTTAAAATGAGATTGGACAGGGGGCCTTGATATTTATTGCAAATATTGCGCGCCAAATCGATGTCTTTTAGAGACGAAAAATTTTCTACCACCGAAATGATTTCCGGGATTAAAATCTTTTTTTTGCGTAACGAAATAAACCGTTCGATGATCAGGGCCACGGCGAATAACGAAGTGATGGCCAGGAAGTACATCATGATACCGCCGCGCTGGAAAAGCTCTAACATACATTATCTCCCTTGTCTAAGATCTGGATAAATTAATTTTGCCGTTATGGTCAAGGCTTTGTCCGGGAAATCCTTGGGTAAAGGCAAAAACGGGAACAAGGCTTTGATGGCCTCGGTACTGGCCAGTTGTAACGATTTGTGCCCGACCTGTTTTAAAACCCGAATATCCGTCATTTGTCCTTGTTTGTCAATAGTAAAGCGCACCACCGTGTAGCCGTGAATCAGGCCCAGTTGGTAGTAAGCCGGAGGCGCAAACCACACCTGGTACAATTTGTTTTTCAGGGCGTTCACGTAGGGTGCCCATTCCCATTTGTAAGTGCTCAAAGAAAGAGCTCCCAAATCTTCCACGGAAAAATCTTTCTGGTTCATGGTTTGATTGGCGCCTTGCCGCGGTTGGGATTGCAGTTGCGCTTTTTGCCATTTGGACTTTTGAGTCTGGTTAAAAGCCGGTGCTTTTTGCTCTCCCAAAGCACTTTTGCTAAAGGTTTTGTTTTGAAATTGGCGGAAAGATTTAAAACTGGGCGCCGGCGAAAAATCGGGCAGGGCCGCATTGCCGGTGCTTTTGGGTAAAACCCCTTTGCGATCGGTCATGGTGGGGTTAGCGGCCCGCGAATTTTTATCCGAAAGCAAATCGGTTTTGTCCGGAACCTGTTCGTTTTCGTTCATATTTTGAACGATTTTCCATTCCTTCTGTCTGGGTTTGGGTTTGTTCTCGGGAAAGGTAATAACCACCTGCTCGGCCGGCGATTGATCCAGCGTCGAAAGATCCGGATTCAGCAAGCTGTGCACGTTAAGCAGCCAGAACAAAAGGGCATGCAACAACAGGGAAAGCAAAAATGCCAAAAGTAAAATACGCCTGTTGCGATCTCGCCACAAAGAACTGGATTCTATTTTGGTTTTTAAATTAAGCGCGAAATTCATCCGAGTTCTTCCAAATTTATCCGTTCTTCCCGCTTAAACGCACGATGGGCAAAATCATTTCTTCCAGCGATATGCCGCCGTGCTGGAAGCTGTCTTTGTAATAATTCAGATATTTATGGTAGTTGGTCGGGTAAACCAGATAGTAATCTTCTTTGGCAAAAACGTACGTGGTGTTGACGCCTCGTTTGGGCAATCGCCACTCGGCCGGTTCTTTAAGCAAAACGGCATGTTTTTGATCTACCTTTAAGCTGCGGCCGTATTTGTAACGCAAGTTGGTGGATGTTTCGCGGTCGCCGATTACCTTGGTGCCGCGCAAACAACGCACGCTGCCATGGTCGGAAGTTAAGAAGATTTCGGCATCCGTTTTGGACAGCTCCCGCAGAATGGAAAACAAGGGCGAATGTTCGAACCAGGAACGCGTTAGACTCCGGTAAGCCGATTCGTCCGGGGCAATCTCTTTTAAAATCGGCAAATCGGAACGACTGTGCGCAATGATATCCACAATATTGACGACAATGGATGTTAATTGGACATCGAGGTAGTTGGGTAAATTACGTTCCAGTTTACGCATATCGTCGCTGTTCATGATTTTAACGTATTTTAAATTGTTTTTCAGATTTAAACCCTGCCGCTTCAGTTGCAAGTCCAGCAGTTCTTTTTCGTAGCGGTTCAAACTCTCGTCGTCTTCGTTAAGCGACCATAAGTCCGGGTAAAATTTTTCGATGTCCTCGGGGAAAAGCCCGCTGAATAAGGCATTGCGGGAAAAAGGCGTTGCCGTGGGTAAAATGGAATAGTAATGTTTGCGATCGATATTGAACCACTGGGAGAAAAACGGTTCCAGCGTAAGCCATTGATCCAAACGCAGACAATCGATAATCAAGAAAATGACTTGTTTGCCCTGTTTGAGCGGGGGCATTAAAAATTGTTTCACGATGTCCGTCGAAAACAGGGGGCGGTCGGTAGTCGCTTCTTGCCGCACCCATTTGCCGTAGTTTTTTTCGATGTACTTACCAAATTCATTGTTGAGCTCCCGGCGTTGGCCGTAAAGAATGCTGCGGAAATTGGCATCCAGGATGGAGTCCAGTTCAATATCCATGGTGAATATTTTCAAAGCGATGTCAATCCACTGTTCGTAGGAAAGCGGATTCATCAAGGCCAAAGAGAGCTGACTTAATTCCTGCGCGTAGCGTTGGCTGCGCTTTTCTTCGATGATGTTATTGCGATCCAGAATTTTTTTACAGGCCATTAAAATTTGGCTTGGGTTGACCGGCTTGGTCAAATAGTCGTCGATACGCTGGCCGATGGCTTCTTCCATGAGCGATTCTTCTTCGTTTTTGGTAATCATGATTACCGGCAAATAGGGTGAAATATCTTTGATTTCATTCAGGGTAGTCAATCCGTCTTTGCCCGGCATCATTTCGTCAATCAGCACCAAATCGAACGGCTGGTGTTTTACCTGATAAACGGCATCATCCCCATTGGTAGCCGTAACAACATCATATCCCTTTTCTTTTAAGAATAAAATATGCGGTTGCAATATTTCGATTTCATCGTCAACCCATAAAATACGCGCCATGAATACTCCGTTTATGTTTGTTTCTTTTACATCGGAAGTCAACTTTTATTTTCTGCCGAATAAATTTCTTACTTAAGCCTTTTCCATTTGGTTCCCGTTTGGCGCTTGGCCGGCAAAATAGCGTTGGCGAACGGCCTCGTACAAAACAATGGCGGCGGAAACCGAGGCGTTTAAGGAATTCACATGCCCGAATTGGGGAATTTTAACGGCATGAGTGCAATAGGGCAATAGATTTTTGCGCACCCCTTTGTCTTCACTACCGATGATTAAAGCCGTTTTGCCTGTAAAGTCGGCCTGATAAATGGTTTGTTCGGCCGAAGGCAGGGTGGCAAAAACCGAGAAATCGTTGTCCTGCAAATGCACAAGACTATTTTCCAGAGAGTCTGCCGTGTGAAATTGGACATGAAACAGAGCGCCGCTGGAAGTTTTGGCCACCGTGGCATTGAGCGGGGCGCTTCCTTTGGAAGGCAAAACCACGCAATCCACCCCGCTAATTTCGCAGGTGCGTAAAATGGCGCCCAGATTATGCGCATCTTGAATTTGATCCGTAATCAAAAGAAGAGCATCGGGCTTTTGCTCAATTAATTTTTGCCAGGCCTCGCGGGACAAGAAAGGATTAAATTCGATTAAAGCGGCCACGCCCTGATGCACCACGGGGCCGACCAGTTTTTGCAAATCGTTTTTGGGGATCAGATCGAACGGCACCTGCTTTTTGGCGCATTGTTGTTTGATTTTACCGATGATTTTGCCGCTGCTATTTTCCGCCAAAAATACCTGAAATACGGTGTGTGCGGAACGCAAGGCTTCGTAAACGGGCCGTCTGCCGTAAATGTAAAGCTGTTGTCCGGAATTCATAAAAAACTCATTTCTTGAATAACGCCGGTTAGCGTGTCTCGGAATTTATTCTTAAGTACTTTTTGAAAATACAATTTACTGGATAAAAAAACGGGATGCAAAGCGAGATGGGCAGCCTGATGACTTTGTTTTGATCGGCTGGGATCATTTCAGTAAATTATTGCCGTTGCGCATGGGTTAAAAAAGAATGGGTAGAGACTTAGCGGGATTTTTTCTTATCGTAGGCCTAGAAATTAAACTAAAGTTTTCTGTGGTGGCCGGGGACAGGTCAACCGCTTTAAGCACATGCGAGAACAAACGAGTTACCAAGGAGAAAGAGTAAAAATACCCGTCCGGCGGGTTAAGGAGAATGTGAAATGCAAATCGGAATTGTGGGGTTACCCTATTCGGGCAAGACGACTATTTTTTCCACATTGTTAAAACATAAAACGCAGGAACAGGGGGGCAAGGTTAGCGCCGAGCGCGGTGTGGTTAAGGTGCCGGATGAGCGCCTGGACAGACTGACCGCCATGTTTAATCCCAAACGAAAGGTAAACGCCACCATCGAATATATTAAAGTGCCCGGTTTAGAAGGTGAAAAGGCCGGAACAAGGGGCCTGCCGGGATCGTTTTTGGCCAACCTGAAAACCGTAGATGCCTTGCTGGTGGTGGTGCGCGCCTTCGAAAACGAGTACTATCCCCATCCTCTGGAGCGGGTTGATCCCAAAGCGGATATCGAATACATCGATTCGGAATTTTTATTAAGCGATTTGGCTATCGTGGAAACGCGCTACGAAAAGCTCTCGAAGCTGGTACCTAAAACGCAGGATGAAAACGACAAACGCGAATTGGCTTTGTTTGAAAAATTAAAGGCGCATCTGGAGGAAGAACAGCCCTTGCGCACCATGGATTTTGACGAACATGAGCGCCTGATTTTAAAAGGCTACCAATTTTTAACGGCCAAGCCGGTGCTGTACGTTTTAAATATTCAGGAAGACCAAATTCCGAATGCCCAGGCCATTGAAAAAGATTTTGCCTATTTAAACGCCAAAAATTCCGGAGTAACCAGTTTAAGCGCGGAAATCGAAAAGGAAATATCCGAGCTGGAAGAAGATGACGCCCGTGCTTTCATGGAAGATCTGGGCATCAAAGAGCCGGCCCTGCTGAAGTTAATTCGTAAGTCTTACGAGTTACTGGGGCTCATCTCCTTTTTTACGGTGGGTGAGGATGAATGCCGATCCTGGCCGATCCCCAAAGGCACCAATGCCCAAAAGGCGGCCGGCGTCATTCACACCGATCTGGAAAGGGGCTTTATCCGTGCGGAGACGGTACACTACGACGATTTGATCCGCGAAGGTTCGTTGCAGGCCTGTAAGGAGAAAGGATTGCTTCGCCTCGAGGGGAAGGATTACATTGTGCAAGACGGGGATATTTTAAATATTCGTTTTAATGTGTAAAAGACAAGGATGCAAATAAATGCCGTTGAAATTTATCAGTACGGGAAGATCCTTTAAATTTCGTCAAGCCCGGATGCATTCTAACAAAAAACGAGTGCGCACAGTCGCTTAAAATTATGAAACAAAAAATTGATTTAAATCCGAAAGATGCGGAAGACCATCGATCCTGTTACATTTTAGATACCAACGTATTGCTGCACGATCCGTCGGCTATTTTTCGTTTTGAAGAGCATATCGTGCTTATTCCCTTGTTCGTTTTGGACGAAATCGACAGCAAAAAGAAAGATGCGCAGTTGGGTTACAATGCACGGGACATTAGTCAAAAACTGGAACAGCTCATTCTGCGCGGCGGCGATCCAGAAAAGGGTTTAACCATTCCCAACGGATACGAGGGAAGGCTGTATTTTATTAATAATTTCATGTCGCAAAATTTTCCTGCGGAATTGGCCACCTCGTACAAAGACAACGCCATGCTGGCCCAGATTATGGGTTTGAAAGAACATTTCCCCAAACGTCGTTTTATTTTGATCTCCAAAGACCGCAATTTACGTATTAAAAGTTGGGCTTTACAAATTCCCTGTGAAGACTACTTGCACGATAAAATTTCTGAAGAGTATTTAGACAGTTTTTTCCAGCCGGTAAAAGAGATTGTTTTGGAAGAGGATGAAATCAACGCCCTGTTCAAACATAAGGCAGCCGGCGAGTGGGAAATCCCTTACCGGAAACGCTGGCGCCTGAACGAAAACGAAGGGGCGGCCTTGTTCGATCCGGGAAATCAGTTTTTCGGCATGGGTTTGCGTAAAGGCGATCGTCTGAAATATTTCGATTATTTTTCCACGAAAATTCTGGAAATGCCGCCCAAAGTTTTGGACACCGAACATTACAATTACAATTTCGAACAAGCGGTGTGCATGCAACAAGCCATGGACGACGAGATCAAAATTCAAATTATTATCGGGCGGGCCGGAACCGGGAAAACGCACATTGCCATGGCGGCCGCTCTGGAAAAAGTGTTTAAAGAGCGTAAATACGATTCCATTAAATTGATTAAACCGGTGATCACCAAAAGTCGCCTGGGAGAAGATATAGGATTTTTGCCCGGATCGGTAAAGCGTAAGCTTTTGCCTAAAATGCGCCCTTTTGTGGAAAAATTGCGCATGTTTACCAAAGACGGAACGGAAGAAAGCTACAAGAAACTGATCGATTCCGGTGTCATCGAATTGTTGAATCTGGCCGATATTCGCGGGGCGGATCTGGCCAATTCTTTCGTCATTTTCGATGAGGCGCAAAATGCCAATCCTTTTCAGATGCGCACCTTGGGCACGCGTTTGGGTGAAGATACCAAGCTCATTGTGTTGGGCGATCCCACGCAAATCGACAGTGTGTATCTGGACAAGTTCAGTAACGCCTTGATTTATCTGTACGAAAACGCTCTGAAAAACCCCACACCGTTTTTGTCGCACATTTGCCTGGTGCAAATGGTGCGTTCGCATACGTCACAATGGTTCGAAAAAAATTTCCAGCCGGGACGTTGAATATTTCAAATCTTACAATAAAAATTTACCGAAAAAGGAAAATACCATGGTAAGCAATACCGTTTTTGTCCTGACATCGATCGGCTTGTTTCTGCTTGGTCTGGCCATCGGAGCCCTTGTAACCTATTTATTCGCGGCGAAACAGCAAAAAAACGCCAAAGAATTGGCTGCCGAATTCGGCGCTAAAGCCCAGCAGGAAAAAATGCGGGAATTGGAAACCTTGTTGAATCAGGTGAAAGAGGCCTTTGGCAGCCTGTCCATGGAGGTAATGGGCAAGAGCACCAAACAACTTTTGCAGATGGCTGAGAAGGTATTGGAAGACCGTTCCCGTTTATCCGAAGAGCAATTGACGGGTAAGAAAAAATTGATCGATCAAAGCCTGAATGCCATGAAGGAGGAACTGTCGAAAGTCCAAAATTTAATTCAAAAAATCGAAAACGAACGAAAACAGACCTACGGAGAATTGAGCACGCAGCTCAAGCAATCGGTGGAGCAAACCCAACATTTACAGCAAATTACCCAGCAACTTTCCACGGCTTTAACGCATACTCAGGCTCGCGGGCAATGGGGCGAACGCATGGCCGAAGACGTGTTGCGCATGGCCGGGTTCATCGAAGGTATTAACTATTTAAAGCAATCCCGTTTGCAATCAAGCGAAAAACGACCGGATTTCACCTTTTTGTTACCGCAAAATTTAAAGGTGAATATGGATGTTAAATTTCCGTTGACCAACTATTTGAACTATTTAAATGCCGAGAACGATCAGGAGCGGGAACATTTTAAGGCGCAATTTTTACGCGATGTGCGCCAAAGAATTAAGGAAGTGACCACGCGGGATTACATCAATCCGGCGGAAAATACGGTGGATTATGTGATTGTCTTTATTCCCAACGAGCAGGTGTACGCTTTTATTAACGAGCACGATCGTTCTATTTTGGACGAAGCCTTAAAGCACAAAGTTATTTTGTCTTCGCCCATTACCCTGTACGCCGTTCTGGCGGTTATTCGTCAGGCGGTAGATAATTTCAATCTGGAACGCACGGCGGCGCAAATTTTGTCGTTGTTGAACGATTTTAACAAGCAGTGGCAAAAGTTCAAAGACGGCATGGAAAAAATGGGCAAGCGCCTGGCCGATGCGCAAAAAGAGTACAATAATTTGGTCACCACCCGCACCAATCAATTGGAGCGCCCCTTGCGCAAAATCGAGCAGGTGCGTGTGGAAAAACATCTGGACGGCATCGAAAAGCCCAAAGCGTTGCCGAACGGCTTGGAAGAGGAAGAATCATGAAGCGATTGGTACATGCCGCCGTATGGCTTTTGTTGCTGGCCTTTGGCTTAAACGCCCGGACCATTTCCTATTCGTTAACCATCCGGCATCCCGAACAACATGTGGCTTTGGTGGAAATACGCGTACCCGTGCGGGGCGCGGACACGCTTACGTTTGTCATGCCCTCCTGGTCTCCCGGGCGCTACGTGCTCTACAATTTTTCCATGAATGTATTTGACGTGCAGGCTTTTGCAAAGGGGGAACCCTTACCCCGCCCGATTTTAGCCGATAAACAAACCTGGCGCGTGCCTGCCTCGGGCCGGGACGAAATCGTTTTACGTTATCGCGTGTTTGCCAATACTTTGGACGGCACGTTTTCGCAAATTAATGCGCAGGGGGCAACACTCAACGGAGCCTGTCTGTTCATGTACGTACAGGGACGTAAATCGTGGCCTGTGCAGCTTACTGTACAGTATCCGTCCGCCTGGCAACTGGTTACCCCGTTGGATAAACAGGGCAAGGTCTGGCTGGCCGATAATTATGATCGCTTGATTGACAGTCCCATGGAACTGGGGCATTTGCATGTTTACCGTTTACAGGTGCTGAACAAAGAACATCTTCTTGTTTTTCATCAACCTCTGCCGCCCCGCGTTTTAGCTGTATTTCAAAAAGATTTGCGAAAGGTGATCCGATATCAGGCTTCGCTTTTTGATGGTGATTTGCCTTACAAACGGTACGTTTTTTTCTTCCATTTAAAACCGGATTTGGCCCATGCGGACGGCATGGAGCATTTGAATGCTTGTCGCGTGATGTTACGCATGGATGTTAACAAAATTCGCTGTGATGCCAACACCGACCCCGATTACGACAATTTGATTTGGCTAAGTGCTCATGAATTTTTTCATACCTGGAATATCAAGCGATTGCGGCCCAGGGGGCTGGGGCCGTTCGATTATCGTCACGAAGTTTTTACACCCACGTTATGGATTGTAGAAGGTTGGACTTCGTATTATGCCTATTTAAGTTTGTTACGTACGGGGATTTATTCTCAAAAGAAATGGTTGGACGAAATAGCCGGGCGCATCACGCGTTATGAAGGCAATCCGGGCAAAAAATACCGCACGCTGGCCGAGACATCGATTTTAACCTGGTTGTTTAAAGGGCATGTGCCGCGCTTTGCCGCCACCAATATCGATACCACAACCTATTCTTATTATTACAAAGGTTTGATTGTGGGCTTTTTATTGGACATTCTTTTACGTTCCCGAAGTAAAGGCCGTTATTCACTGGACGGATTGCTGCACGATATGTGGCAAACATTTTACAAAAGCGGTAAAACCGATTATTATTTGCCGGGAAGGGGCTATAGTGAACAAGAGGTGGAAAAACGCATTGTTTACCGTTTGGGAAAGGCAGGGCGCACCTTTCTGGCAACAACCGTTCATTCGACTCGTCCCCTGCCTTATGATTTGCTGCAGCGCTTGGGGCTCCGTTTAGAATGGGATGCGCAAGCCCGGCGATATTCATTAACAAAAATACGTCCTGCAAACAGCGATGGGCAAAGGTTGTGGAATGATTTTTTGAAACCCCGTGTA
>CAZHIZ010000013.1:0-42789 GCA_964532875.1 uncultured Caldithrix sp.
TTTTTGTCGGGGAAAACTTTGAGTACTTTACCGACCTTCCCCTTGTCTTTGTAAGATCCCGCAATAATTTTAACTGTATCACCTTTTCGAATTCTCATGATGCCTAATCCCGTCTATTTTTACAATACTTCAGGTGCCAAAGAAACAATTTTCATAAATTGCTTTTCACGCAATTCGCGGGCAACCGGGCCAAAAATACGCGTACCTTTTGGTTCCAAATTATTATCCAGCAAAACGGCCGCATTATCATCAAAACGTATGTAGGTCCCGTCCGGCCTGCGAATTTCCTTTTTGGTGCGCACGATAACGGCCTTGGTCACATCGCCTTTTTTTACCGATCCGCCGGGAATAGCGCTTTTAACCGACACGACAATAATATCACCGATGGAACCGTACTTTTTACCGGAGCTTCCCAAAATGCGAATACACATCACCTTTTGCGCACCCGAATTATCCGCTACGTTGAGTTTCGTATATTCTTGTACCATTTTTCGATTTCCTTATTTCACTTTTTCAACGACTTCAACAAGGCGCCACCGTTTGGTTTTACTCAGCGGCCTGGTTTCCATTATTTTTACAATATCGCCTTCCGAGCAGACGTTGTTTTCATCATGCGCTTTAAACTTTACCGTCTTTTTTACAAACTTTCCGTAAATGGGATGTTTGAACCGACGTTCAACCGCCACGGTAATCGTTTTATCCATTTTGTTGCTTACAACTTTTCCGATACGAACTTTTCGTAAACCACGTTTTGTTTTCATAGTCTACCCATTACTTTTTTGTATTCCCAATTCATGTTGTCTGATAAATGTCTTGATTCTGGCAATCTCACGCCGTACAATGCGAATACGCATCGGATTGGATATTTCGTGCGTTGCCTTCTGCAATAACAAATTCTCGTATTCTTCCTTGGCTTCCGCTAATCTTCCTTTTAATTCTTCCAAGGTCATGCCCTTCAATTCTTCTGTTTTCTTCATTGCCTTAACTCCCGCTATTCACTTACCACAAATTTAGTTTTAATGGGCAATTTATGAGACGCTAAGCGCATGGCCTCTTTGGCAAGTTCCGGTGAAACACCTTCCAACTCAAACAAAATACGTCCCGGACGAACCACGGCAACCCAATATTCCGGAGAACCTTTTCCTTTACCCATACGGGTTTCGGCGGGTTTTTTGGAAACCGGTTTGTCCGGAAAAATGCGAATCCACACCTTGCCGCCGCGTTTAATATGACGCGTAATGGCAATACGTGCCGCTTCGATTTGACGGCTGGTAATCCAGGCCGGTTCCAGAGCCTTTAAACCGTATCTGCCAAAGGCGATATAATGTCCGGATTGTGCGTTCCCTTTCATCCGGCCGCGCTGTTGCTTACGATATTTTACTCTTTTCGGCATTAACATGAGACCAACTCCTAAACTGTGCTAAATCACTTTGCCTATGACTTCACCATGGAAAATCCAAACCTTGATACCGATAGAGCCATACGTGGTAACGGCAGTATAGCTGGCATAATCCACATCGGCACGCAAGGTGTGCAAAGGAATTCTTCCGTCTTTGTACATTTCTTTACGAGCCATTTCGGCACCGCCCAACCGGCCGGAAACCATAATCTTAATCCCTTCGGCGCCTAAACGCATGGCAGAGGTAATCGCCTTTTTCATAGCCCGCCGCCAACTCACTTTTCCTTCGATTTGACGGGCAATGTTTTCGGCTACCAGGTAGGCATCTAATTCCGGCTTTTTGATTTCATTAATATTTATCTGAATTTCTTTATTGGTTAAGGCGCGTAACTCTTCCCGTAATTTATCGACTTCCTGCCCTTTTTTACCGATTACGATTCCGGGCCTTGCCGTATGAATGGTCAATAAAACACGTTTGGCCGTACGTTCGATTTCAATCTTGGAAACAGCCGCTTTGCTTAAACGACTCCGAATATATCTTCTAATCCTCAAATCCTCATGCAGCATATCGGCGTAATTTCTTTCGTCGAACCAACTGCTGTCCCAGGATTTTATGATACCAAGGCGTAAGCCGATCGGATTAGTCTTCTGTCCCAAACCTTTTTCTCCTTTTTTTAACGCTTAATCTGAATATTCAACCACTACTGTGATATGGGAAGTACGCTTTCTGATGCGTCCGGCGCGCCCCATAGACATGGGACGAAATCGTTTCAACGTCGGCCCGGCATCGACATAGGCGTTTTTGATTTTTGCTTCACGCATATCGAACCGTTTGTTTTCATCGATATTACTGAGATTCGCAAATGCAGAGCGAATCGTTTTGGCCAAAGGTTCCGAAGCGCTTTTTCGTGTGAAAAATAAAATATTCAAAGCGTCTTCGACCGTGCGCCCGCTTATTAAAGGCAAAACCTGCCTTACTTTGCGGGGCGATACCCGAATATACTTGGTTTTTGCAACAGCTTCCATCATATACTCCATCTTTATCTTACGCGGCTCATGCGTTCGGCCAATTTCCCACCATGCCCCCGAAATGTTCTGGTCGGGGCGAATTCGCCGAGTTTGTGCCCGACCATATTCTCACTGATGTAAACAGGGACGAATTTATGTCCGTTATGTACCGCTATCGTGTGACCGACAAAATCCGGCGGAATTACACTTCTTCGCGCCCAGGTTTTGATCACAACTTTCTTACCTTCTTCGTTAAGCTTCTGAATTTTCTTCATCAAACTTTGATCAATATAAGGACCTTTTTTAATTGATCGTGCCATCGGTAATCCTTCTCCTATTTACGACGCTTAACAATTAAAGCATCCGATTTCTTATGTTTTTTACGAGTCTTAAAGCCTTTGGCTAATTGTCCCCAGGGTGAAACAGGATGACGACCTCCCGAAGATTTACCTTCACCACCACCCATGGGGTGATCAATCGGGTTCATGGCCACACCACGCACATGCGGTCGCTTGCCCAACCAACGGGAACGGCCTGCTTTTCCGATGGAAATGTTCATGTGATCCACATTGGAAACCTGCCCGATCGTGGCATAGCAACGCGCATGTACTTTGCGCATTTCGCCGGAAGGCAATTTAATCAAGGCGAATTTCCCTTCCTTGGCAGCCAATTGTGCGGACGTACCGGCACTACGTACCAACTGAGCGCCTTTGTTTTCACGCATTTCAATAGCGTGAATCGTTAACCCGACCGGAATTTTTTCCAGAGGCAGGGCATTACCTACCCGAATTTCCGCTTCAGGCCCGGCCATAATTTTGTCGCCGACCTTTAATCCGTCCGGTGCCAGAATATAGCGCCGCTCGCCATCCACGTATTTCAACAGGGCAATGCGCGCCGTCCGGTTCGGATCGTACTCAATCGTTTCGACAACGGCCTCAATGCCGCGTTTATTGCGTTTAAAATCGATTTTACGATACAGTCGTTTATGGCCGCCACCGCGATGCCGCGAAGTAACGCGCCCGAAATTATTACGCCCACCCGATTTTTTAATCGGCTCTAATAAGGGACGATACGGTTCGTCGGTCGTGATTTCGGCGAAATCGCTTACGGTCTTAAATCTTAATCCCGGTGTTATCGGCTTAAATGTCTTTATTCCCATTGGACTACTCCACAAGCATATTATGCGTTAGTAAACAAATCTATTTCATTACCTTCATGCAACGTGATGATCGCTTTTTTCCAGTAAGGCCGGCGCCCTTCGTAACGACCGCCCTTGGTGAACTGATGACGCACCTTGCCCTGCATGACCATCGTACGTACGGATTTTACCTTAACATTGAACTTTTTTTCGACGGCTTGCTTAATTTCGATTTTATTCGCTTTTAAATTGACTTTAAAAGCATATTTGTTTTCTTCATCCTGAAGCCTGGCCATCTTTTCCGTAAACAGGGGCTGAATTAATATCTGTTTTTCTTTCATTTGGACAATACCTCATTAACTTTTTGTACAGCGCCTTCCTGAAAAATAATCGTATCCGCCTTCAATAAATCGTACGTCGAAAATGTGTGTGATTCGCGAACTTCCACATTGTACAAATTACCGGCCGACTTGACTACCGTTGGCGCGTATTCCGCCGTACACAACAAAACTTTTTTATTATCCAATTCGAAACTCTTAAGCATATCCAACAAGCTTTTGGTCGACGGTTTTTCGTAGTTAAAATCCTGGACAACTACAATTTTGCCTTCTTTGGCCTTGTACGAAAGCGCCGACTTACGGGCCAGCTTTTTTACTTTCTTATTAACCTTTTGGCTGTAATCTCGCGGCTGAGGGCCAAATACACGCCCGCCGCCTACGAAATGCGGAGCACGAATGGTACCCTGACGGGCCCGCCCGGTGCCTTTTTGCCGAAAGGGTTTTTTACCACCGCCGGAGACAAAAGAACGACCTTTTGTAGCGTGCGTTCCCTGACGACGATTAGCCAAAATGGCTTTGACATCCAGCCAAATCACATGATCATTCGGCTTAATCCCAAAAACACTGTCGTTCAATTCGATTTCCGTACCGGTCTTCTGACCGTCTATTCCAAACACATTTACCTTCATGACGCACCCTGTTTTTCCACTTATTTAATGGTTATCTCTACTAATGAATTCCGTGACCCCGGTATCGCACCTTTTAAGAACAACAGGTTGTTTTCCGCATCCACTTTAACAACCCGCACATTTTTCAAGGTCGTGCGTTTGCCGCCCATGCGACCGGCCATGCGCAAACCTTTGAACACGCGCGAAGGATAGGAACTTTGCCCCAAGGAACCGGGCGCACGCCAACGATCCGACTGACCGTGGGTTTTCGGCCCACCGTTAAAATGGTGACGCTTGACCACACCTTGAAAACCTTTTCCCTTGGAAGTGCCGGAAACCTTAACATCCATGCCCTCTTTAACGATATCCAACTTCACCTCGTCACCAACCTTGAGTCCGTGATCTTCACCGAAATCGAATTCAACGAGAAAACGTTTGGGGCTTACACCGGCTTTTTCAAAATGTCCTTTCAAGGGTTTGGTCACACGCTTTTCCTTGGCGTCGTAAAAGGCCAGTTGAACCGCACTGTAACCGTCTTTTTCCTTGGTCTTAATTTGCGTTACGTAACAGGGTCCGGCTTTAATCACGGTTACCGGTACCACCAATCCGTCATTATCGAATATTTGAGTCATTCCGACTTTTAAACCTAAAATACCAGCCATCATTCACTCCGAACCTTATCAAGTTTTAATTTCGATATCCACACCGGCCGGCAGCTCTAACTTCATCAAAGCATCCACCGTTTTACCGGTCGCATTCAAGATATCGATCAATCGTTTATGCACACGGGTTTCAAACTGTTCTCTCGACTTTTTGTTTACATGCGGTGAACGCAATACCGTGTAAACCGAGCGATCGGTGGGCAAAGGAATGGGCCCGGAAATGATCGCCCCGGTGGCTTTAGCGGTACGAATAATCTTGTCCGCCGACTTATCAATCAAATTATGGTCATAAGCTTTAAGCCGTATTCTTATTTTCTGATTAGCCACTCTACCACCTCTTTATATTTTTACTCGATAATTTCCGTAACAACACCCGCACCTACCGTGCGCCCACCTTCACGAATTGCAAAACGCAATTCTTTTTCCAAAGCGATCTCTTTCTGCAATTCCACTTCGATCGTGATGTTATCGCCGGGCATAACCATCTCTACACCTTCCGGCAACTGAATCGTACCCGTTACATCCGTCGTTCTGAAATAAAACTGCGGACGATATCCGTTGAAGAACGGCGTGTGACGACCACCCTCTTCTTTCTTCAACACATACACCTCGGCCTTGAACTTGGTGTGCGGCGTAATCGAACCCGGAGCCGCTACTACCATTCCGCGCTCCAATTCGTCTTTATCAATACCGCGCAACAACAAACCAACGTTATCACCGGCCTGACCTTCGTCCAGAATCTTACGGAACATCTCCACACCCGTGCAGACCGTCTTCTTGTGCATGCCCAAACCGACGATTTCCACTTCGTCGCCCACATGCACCTTACCGCGTTCAATACGTCCCGTTCCTACCGTACCGCGACCCGTAATCGAGAACACGTCTTCCACCGGCATCAGGAACGGTTTGTCCACATCGCGCTGCGGCGTCGGAATGTAATTGTCAACCGCTTCCATCAATTCGAAAATCGGCTTCTGCGCTTCCGGATCATCCGGATTATTCAAAGCCTGCAAGGCACTTCCCTTAATGATGGGAATTTCATCTCCCGGAAAATCATACTGCGAGAGCAATTCGCGCAATTCCAATTCCACCAACTCGATCAATTCCGGATCGTCCACCTGATCCGTTTTATTCAAAAAGACAACAATCGCCGGTACGTTTACCTGACGGGCCAACAATACGTGCTCACGCGTCTGGGGCATCGGGCCGTCCGCCGCACTTACCACCAAAATCGCGCCGTCCATCTGGGCCGCACCCGTGATCATGTTCTTTACATAGTCCGCGTGACCCGGACAGTCAACGTGCGCGTAGTGACGCTTTTCCGTCTCATATTCCACATGGGCCGTCTGAATCGTAATACCGCGCTCCCGCTCTTCCGGGGCGTTGTCAATACTGTCAAAACTGCGAAACTCGGCCTGACCCTTCTTGGCCAACGCCTGCGTAATTGCTGCCGTTAATGTGGTCTTACCATGATCCACGTGACCAATCGTACCTACATTAACATGCGGTTTCTTGCGTTCGTATTTCTGCTTTGCCATTTTCTTTGCCTCCAGGATTTTTACAAATCTCTTATTTACTACCCTTTTCGATGAGCTCTTTGGCTACTTGTTCCGGCACTTTTTCATAATGCGAGAACTGCATCGTGTAAATCGCCCGACCTTGTGTAATGGAGCGTAATTGGGTAGCATAACCAAACATTTCCGAAAGCGGAACCATGCCGGATACGACCTGCGCATCTTTTCTGGGCAGAATACCCGAAATTTTTCCGCGACGTGAATTCAAATCGCCAATCACATCACCCAAATATTCTTCCGGAACAATAATCTCTATGCTAAAAATCGGTTCCAACAAAACAGGTCCCGCCTTTTTGGCGCCTTCCTGAAATGCCATCGATCCGGCAATTTTAAATGCCATTTCACTGGAATCGACTTCGTGATAAGATCCGTCAATCAATTTTACTTTAATATCTTCCACCGGATAACCGGCCAAAACACCGTTTTTCATGGCGTCTTCAATACCGGCCTTCACCGCCGGAATAAATTCTCTTGGCACCACACCGCCGACAATGGCATCAACAAACTCAAAGCCTTTGCCGGGTTCGTTAGGCTCCATTTCGATTTTTACGTGACCGTATTGACCGCGACCGCCGGACTGGCGGATGAACTTACCTTCGGCCACCACTTTCTTGGTAATCGTTTCTTTGTACGC
The DNA here is from genome assembly GCA_964532875.1 of uncultured Caldithrix sp. GTDB lineage: Bacteria > Calditrichota > Calditrichia > Calditrichales > Calditrichaceae > Caldithrix. The sequence continues at coordinate 7,362 of CAZHIZ010000013.1, forward strand.
CACCTGCGGCTGACCGATGTTGGCGCCCACTTTAAATTCGCGCAAAAGGCGATCGATAATAATTTCCAGATGCAACTCACCCATTCCGCTGATAATCGTTTGCCCCGTCTCTTCATCGGTACGAACGCGGAAAGTGGGATCTTCGTCGCTCAATTTAGCCAGAGACTGGCTGAGTTTATCCTGATCAGCCTTGGTTTTGGGCTCAACGGCAACGGAAATAACCGGCTCAGGAAAGACCATCGATTCCAGACGAATGGGATGCTTGGGATCGGAAAGCGTATCGCCGGTTTTCGTATTTTTCAACCCCACGATAGCTATGATATCTCCCGAACGAGCCTTGTCGATATCTTCCCGGTGATTGGCGTGCATGCGCAAAATACGCGCCACACGTTCCTTTTTGTCGCTATTGGTATTAAATACGTACGAACCGCTATTCAATTCTCCGGAATAAACGCGAATGTACGTCAAACGCCCCACATAAGGATCGGTTTGGATTTTAAAAGCCAACGCGGCAAACGGCGCATCGTCTTTCGGTTCCCGCTTAATTTCTTCACCGGTCTTGGGATTGATTCCGTAAATCGCGCCTTTGTCCAAAGGAGACGGCAGATAATCGATAATACCGTCCATGAGGCGCTGCACACCCTTATTCTTAAAAGCCGACCCGCAGAAGACAGGCGTAATTTTACCGTCGATCGTTGCTTTGCGAATGGCACTTTTCAATTCGGGAACGGTAATCTCTTCGCCTTCCAGGTATTTTACCATCAGCTCTTCGTCGTAATCGGCCACCGCTTCCAAAATATTGTTCCGATATTCTTCGGACTGCTCCACCAGTCCCTTGGGAATTTCCGCCTCTTCGTAGAGCTTGCCCAGCGTACTTTCGTTGTACAAAACGGCTTTCATCTCCACCAGATCGATAATGCCGTTAAACAATTCACCGGAACCGATAGGCAACTGCAAGGGAACCGGATTGGCACCGAGACGTTTGCGCATTTCTTCCAGAACATTAAAGAAGTCGGCGCCCACGCGATCCATTTTGTTTACGAAAGCAATCCGCGGCACATTGTACTTATCGGCCTGGCGCCATACCGTCTCAGATTGCGGTTCCACACCGCCGACACCGCAGAACAAAGCGACAGCACCGTCCAATACGCGCAAAGACCGCTCCACCTCCACGGTAAAGTCCACATGACCGGGCGTATCGATAATATTAATCTCCGCATCCCGCCATTTTACCGTGGTTGCCGCAGAGGTAATGGTGATTCCACGCTCTTTCTCCTGCTCCATCCAATCCATGGTAGCCGCACCGTCATGCACTTCGCCAATGCGATGCACCCGCCCGGAATAGAACAGAATGCGCTCCGTCGTCGTGGTTTTACCCGCGTCGATATGCGCCATAATCCCGATGTTTCGAATTTTAGATTTATCGATTGCTTTCTTAGCCATTTTCGGGAATCACTCCTACCACCTGAAATGCGCGAACGCCTTGTTCGCTTCAGCCATTTTGTGCGTATCTTCGCGCTTCTTCACAGAGGCGCCTTCGTTTTTATATGCGGCAATCAATTCGTTAGCCAACTTTTCGGCCATGGTGCGCTCACTACGCGCCCGCGAATAGTTAATCAACCAGCGGATCGCCAGAGCCTGACGACGCGAAGGACGAACTTCCACAGGCACCTGATAGGTTGCACCACCCACACGTCGTGAGCGTACTTCCAAAATAGGAGCCACGTTTTCCATGGCTTTTTTAAATACTTCCAAAGGATCTTTTTTTAATCGTTTTTGCACCAGATCCAAAGCCGAATAAAACGTTTTTTCGGCGACACTCTTTTTACCGCTGTACATCAAGTTATTGATGAACTTGGCGACAACGACATCTTTGTATTTCGGATCCGGCAAAATAGTCCGTTTTGGCGGCCTTCTTCTACGCATTTTCTCTCCAACTAAACCTGTTAATTTTTAGGCTTTTTAGTACCGTATTTCGATCTACCCTGTTTTCGATCTTCCACTCCGCTCGTATCCAGCGTACCGCGTACAATGTGGTAACGCACACCCGGCAAATCCTTTACACGACCGCCGCGAATCAATACGATGGAGTGCTCCTGAAGATTGTGTCCTTCACCCGGGATGTAAGCCGTAACTTCAAACCCGTTAGTCAAACGCACACGCGCTACTTTACGCAACGCCGAATTCGGTTTCTTGGGGGTTGTAGTGTAAACACGGGTACAAACCCCTCTGCGTTGCGGGCACCCGGTTAAGGCTGGTGCCTTCGTTTTCTTCTCAACTACTTTTCGTCCCTTACGAACCAATTGATTGATCGTTGGCAAGACATCCTCCAAAAAAGTTACAGATTCGTAATTTAATAGTTTTTTAATTTGATAGCAAACTTATTTTTCCACTTTTTCTTGCGAAATATTGTTTTTTTGTTCGCCCTCTTCGTCGCCATCTTTGGGCTTCATTTCCTGTATTTCAATCGTCGGAACTTCCTGCTCGCCGCCGGTTTCTTCCTCTTCTTCCTCTTCCACTTCCAGCAGCCCTTCGTCGTACTTACGCAAGCCGGTACCGGCCGGAATCAAATGTCCCATAATGACATTTTCTTTCAAACCGATCAACTCGTCTTCCTTTCCGGCTACGGCAGCATCGGTTAAGACCTGCGTGGTTTCCTGGAAGGAAGCGGCCGAAATAAAACTCTTGGTTGTTAAAGCGGCCTGCGTAATGCCCAACAGAATCGGGCTGAAGGTGGCCGGTTGCGCTTTGCGGAATTTAACCGGTTTTTTCTTGGCTTTGCGCAGATCCTTGTTGATCAGCTCTACCGTTTTCTTGTCCGTAATGGAACCCTCGCGGAAGAGACTGTCTCCGGGATCCGTCACCACCAATTTGTTGGCGATTTTAGCGTTTTCTTCAAAGAAGTCGTATTTGTACACCTGATCGCCCGGCAGGAAACTGGTATCGCCGGGATCATCCACGCGTACCTTCTTCAACATCTGACGCACGATAATACCGATGTGCTTATCGTTGATTTTCACACCCTGCAAGCGGTACACTTCCTGGATTTCGTTCACCAGATATTCCTGAACTTTCGCCGGGCCCTGAATGCGCAAAATGTCATTCGGCGCAATGGCACCGTCGGTCAGGCGTTCACCGGCACGCACAAAGTCGTTTTCGTGTACCAAAATGTGCATACCGTGCGGGATATTGTATTTTTTCGTTTCCAGCTCCGATTCGATGATGATTTCCCGAATACCGCGTTTGATGCTACCGAACTTCACATAGCCGTCGATTTCGCTGACCACCGCTTTTTCCTTGGGCTGGCGTGCTTCGAACAATTCGGCCACGCGCGGCAAACCGCCTGTAATATCGCGTGTTTTACCGATTTCACGCGGAATCTTCACCAAAACATCGCCGGCAAAAACTTCGTCTCCGTCATTCACCTGCAAAAAGGCCTTAACCGGAACAAAGTATTGATTGACTTTTTGTCCGTTTTCATCTATGATGAAAATATGCGGGTTCAGATTCTTGTTTTTGGATTCCACGATCACGCGTTGCTTGCGTCCGGTTTGCTCATCCAATTCTTCACGATAGGTGATATTTTCAATAATATCCTCGAACTGCACTCGTCCCGAATTTTCCGTGATAATCACCGAAGAATAGGGGTCGGTATTAAACAGAATATCGAATTTTTTAACCGCTTGTCCGTCTTTAACCTTTAGAATAGAACCGTAAGGCACATTGTAAGTAGCCAGAACACGCTCTTCTTGCGGCTCGATGATTTCGATTTTTCCGTTACGTCCGGTTACAACAGGCTCGCCGTTTTTGTTATTCACCGTACGGATATTGATGAATTTGACCTTACCTTCGGCTTTGGTCGTGATATCCGATTCCGAAGCAATACGCGAAGCCGTACCACCGATATGGAATGTACGCAAAGTTAACTGTGTACCAGGCTCACCGATACTTTGAGCGGCCATCACACCGACAGCCTCACCCACTTCAACCAGATCACCGGTGGCCATATTGCGTCCGTAGCACATGGCGCACACACCGTATTTGGATTCACAAGTCAGCTCGGTACGTACGCGCACCACTTCCAGAGACGAGGCGTTGATTTTCTCGGCAATCGCTTCGTCAATCAAAGTACCGCGTTTGGCAATCACCTCTTTGGTCATGGGGTCAATCACATCTTCGGCCGCCACACGACCCAGCACACGGTCTGCCAGGGGCTCGATAATTTCTTCGCCCTCTTTCAAGTCCGTAATATCCTGCCCCATGATGGTACCGCAATCCACTTCCGAAACGATCACATCCTGCGCCACATCCACCAAACGTCGGGTCAGGTAACCGGCATCAGCCGTTTTCAAAGCCGTATCGGCCAAACCTTTACGCGCACCGTGTGTGGAAATAAAGTATTCAATCACGGACAGGCCTTCAAAGAAGTTTGCCGTAATCGGGTTCTCAATAATTTCACCCGTCTGACCGGTTAACGATTTTTGCGGCTTGGCCATCAAACCGCGCATACCGGCCAACTGGCGAATCTGTTCTTTACTTCCGCGGGCGCCCGAATCGGACATCATGTAAAGCGGATTGAATCCGTTTTTATCTTTACTCAGGCGGCGGAACATGGCCTCGGCCACATCGGCCGTCACCTTGGTCCAAATATCAATAATTTTGTTGTAACGTTCGCCGTCGGTAATAATACCCTGCTCGTACAATTCCTGAATTTCGTCCACTTCTTTCTGTGCGGCCTGTACAAACATCTCTTTTTCGGGTGCGATGACAATATCGTACAACCCGATGGAAGAGCCCGAGCGAGTGGCGTAGTTAAAACCGATGGCTTTTAAATTATCCAGAAACTCGGCCGTCACCTTGTTACCCAATTTGCGGTAAATGACACCGATGATATTGGAAATTGTTTTCTTGGACAAGAGCTCATTGACAAAACCGATTTCTTTGGGCACGATTTGATTGAAAATCACCCGCCCCATCGTGGTTTCGATCAACTTGCCGTCGATGCGTACCTTAATACCGGCATGCATGTCCACCTTGCCGTTGTTGTAGGCAATAACGGCTTCCTGCGGCGATGAAAAGACCATGCCTTCGCCCATGCTGTTGGGCGCATGCTTGGTTAAGTAATAGCAGCCCAGAACAATATCCTGACTGGGCACGGCAATCGGTACGCCGCTGGAGGGCGACAAAATGTTGTGGCTGGAAAGCATGAGTAATTTGGTTTCCACCTGCGCTTCGTAAGAAAGCGGGATGTGGACGGCCATCTGGTCGCCGTCAAAGTCGGCATTAAACGCCGCACAGACCAGCGGATGGATCTGAATCGCTTTTCCTTCAATCAAAACCGGTTGAAAAGCCTGAATACCCAGACGGTGCAAGGTAGGTGCACGGTTCAACATAACGGGATGATCGTCAATGATCTCTTCGAGAATATCCCAGACTTCCGGCCCTTTGCGTTCCACCAATTTTTTGGCGCTTTTCACGGTTTTCACAAAGCGGCGTTCCACCAGTTTGCGAATAATAAACGGCTTGAACAGTTCAATGGCCATTTCTTTGGGCAAACCGCATTCATGCAATTTCAATTCCGGCCCGACCACAATAACCGAACGTCCGGAATAATCCACACGTTTACCCAACAAATTCTGACGAAAACGCCCTTGCTTTCCTTTGAGCATATCGGAAAGGGATTTTAAAGGACGATCACCGTCGGAGCGCATGGCCGTGGTACGCTTTGAATTGTCGAACAGAGAATCCACCGCTTCCTGAAGCATGCGTTTTTCATTACGCAAAATAACTTCCGGCGCACGGATTTCCAGCAATTTTTTCAAACGATTGTTGCGGATGATGACACGGCGATACAAATCGTTTAAATCACTGGTTGCAAAGCGCCCGCCTTCCAATGGAACCAGAGGACGCAATTCCGGCGGAATAACCGGAATGACATCAAGCACCATCCATTCGGGCTTGTTGCGATATTCCAGATTCTTTTCCCGTGTACGGAAGGCCTCCACCACTTTCAGCCGTTTTAAGGCATCCTGTTTTTTCTGTTCCGAAGTTTCGGTTTTAATAATTTTACGCAGTTCAACAGCCAGCTCTTCCACATTAATCATTTTTAACAGATCGTGAATAGCTTCACCGCCGATTTTGGCGATGAACTTATTCGGATCGTCATCCGGCAGCTCTTCGTTTAATTCGCCGTGTTCATCCAACTGCTTAAAATATTCTTCTTCATTAATAAGCTGTTTGAATTTTAACGTGCTTTTACCCGGATTAATAACAATGTAGTTTTCGTAGTAAATTACTTTTTCCAGGTCCTTCGGCGACATATTGAGCAAGTAACCGATTTTCGAAGGCAACGATTTGTAAAACCAAATGTGTACCACCGGAACGGCTAAAGAAATATGCCCCATCCGTTCGCGACGCACCTTCTTTTGCGTTACTTCCACACCGCAACGGTCGCAGATAATTCCTTTGTAGCGAATGCGTTTGTATTTACCGCAATGACATTCCCAGTCTTTAACCGGCCCAAAAATCTTCTCGCAAAAAAGCCCGTCTTTTTCAGGCTTAAAAGAGCGATAATTTATCGTCTCGGGCTTGGTAACCTCGCCATAGGATTGCTCCAAAATATCATTGGGCGAAGCCAAGCTAATGATAATTTTGTGAAACTTATTTGGACCTCTACGAATGTTCAAGATTACTACTCCTATTCTAATCTTCTATTTTAAATCCGCAGGTTTTTTAGGAAAAACCTACGGTTTAAAAGCAAAATAAAGCCTCTCGTTCCATCAATGCACAGAGAACGAGAGGCGCAAAATCAAAGCCTGCGTCAGCCTATTCCAGGCGCACCTTCAGAGCCAATCCCTGCAATTCCCGTATCAAGACATTAAATGATTCGGGCACTCCGGGATCGGGCAGGTTTTCGCCCTTCACAATCGCCTCGTAGGTTTTGGAACGTCCGGTCACGTCGTCGCTTTTTACCGTAAGAATTTCCTGCAAAGTATAAGCGGCTCCGTAAGCTTCCAGGGCCCACACTTCCATTTCACCGAAGCGCTGACCGCCGAACTGAGCTTTACCGCCCAACGGCTGTTGCGTAATCAGGGAATACGGGCCGATGGAACGGGCATGAATCTTGTCGTCCACCAAATGGGACAACTTCAGCATGTAAATAAACCCGACGGTAATATCCTGGTCAAACGCCTCGCCGGTACGGCCGTCGTACAATTTTATTTTACCCGATTCCGGCAATCCGGCTTTCTTTAGTTCTTCCAGCAACTCGTCGTAGGTGGCACCGTCGAAAACAGGCGTCGCATATTTTTTGCCCAGCTTGTAACCGGCCCAGCCCAAAGTTGTCTCGAAGATCTGTCCCAGATTCATACGCGAGGGTACACCCAGAGGATTCAGAATAATATCCACCGGTGTTCCGTCTTCCATGAAAGGCATATCTTCCATGGGTACGATGCGCGAAACAACACCTTTATTACCGTGGCGTCCGGCCATTTTATCACCGACTGAAAGTTTACGCTTTTCAGCCACATACACTTTGGCCAACTGCGTAATACCCGGCGGCAATTCGTCACCGACCACCAATTTGTGCTTTTCGCGCTTCATGTCGTTTTCGATTTCCTGCAATACGCGACGGTAATCGGCGTACAATTCGCGCACAAACGTATTCTTGGGATCTTCCTTGAACCAGGTACTGTTGATATCCAGGCTCTTGACATCCACCTTGTTAAAAGAATTTTCCGTAATCGTGGCATTGGCCTTAATAGCCACTTTGCCGTCCACATAACGGATGCCCTGCGTTTTCATGCCTTTAAAATGCTCGCCTAAACGCAATGCCAGCTTCTTTTCCACATTCTTTTTACGTTTTTCGGCAGCCTGTTCAATCTTTTCGATGATCTTCTTTTCTTCCTTGCGCTCGGCACCGCTCTTCTTTTTACGGCTGAACAAACGCGTGGCCACGACCACTCCCTTCATTCCGGGAGGCGCTTTCAACGAGGCATCTTTAACGTCACCGGCTTTATTACCGAAGATCGCTTTCAGCAATTTCTCTTCCGGCGTGGGATCGGTTTCGCCCTTGGGCGTTACCTTTCCGATTAAGATATCACCGGCTTTAACTTCCGCACCGACGCGCACGATTCCGTTTTCGTCCAGGTCTTTGGTAGCTTCTTCACTAACATTGGGGATTTCACGCGTCAATTCTTCTTCGCCGCGCTTGGTATCCCGCACCTGCAATTCGAATTCCTGAATATGGATAGACGTGTAAACATCATCCCGCACGATGCGTTCGCTGATAATAATAGCGTCTTCGAAATTGTACCCGTGCCAGGGCATAAAAGCCACCAACACGTTGCGTCCCAGAGCCAACTCGCCCTGATCCGTAGCGCAACCGTCTGCCAGGATGTCGCCTTTTTTCACATGCTGTCCCTGTACAACCAAAGGACGCTGATTAATGGTCGAATCCTGATTGGTACGGATGAACTTCAATAATTTATATTCTTTACGATCACTCAGATCCATCAAGCGCTCTTTACCCGATTCCGGTTGGGGCGGATTGTCCATTTTAATCACGATCTTTTCCGCATCCACATATTCCACCACACCGTCTTCTTCGGCAATGACCAACGTTCCGGAATCATGTGCCACTTTGGCTTCCATACCGGTACCCACAATAGGCGCCTCGGGCACCAACAGCGGTACCGCCTGACGCTGCATGTTGGAACCCATCAAAGCACGGTTCGCATCATCATGTTCCAGAAAGGGAATCAACGAAGCCGCCGGCGAAACGATCTGGTTGGTGGCCACGTCCATAAATTCCACTTTTTCCGGCGGAACAACAGGGAAATCACCTTTTTGCCGCGCCTTCACACGATCGTTCAGAAAATTACCCTTCTCATCGATCGGCGCATTAACCTGAGCAATGGTGTAACTATCTTCTTCCGTAGCCGAAAGATAGACGATTTCCTTGGTCACGCGCCCCTTTACCACTTTGCGGTAAGGTGTTTCGATAAAACCGAAATCATTAATGCGCGCATGCACACAAAGCGATGAGATCAACCCGATATTCGGACCTTCCGGCGTTTCGATGGGACATAAGCGGCCGTAATGCGTGTAATGAACGTCACGCACCTCAAAACCGGCGCGCTCCCTGGTTAAACCGCCGGGGCCCAAAGCCGAAAGACGACGCTTGTGCGTTAATTCGGCCAGAGGATTGGTTTGATCCATAAACTGGGAGAGCTGTGATGTACCGAAGAACGTATTAATGACCGAGGAAATGGTACGTGCATTGACCAGATCCTGCGGCGTTAATTTTTCGGCATCACCGATATTCATGCGTTCCTTAATGGTACGCGCCATGCGTGCAAAGCCCACATTAAACTGCGAGGCCAACTGCTCACCCACGGTACGCACACGACGGTTACCCAAATGATCGATATCGTCAGAAGGATTTTTGCCTTCCCGCATGCCGATTAAATATTTCAGAATGGCAATGATATCTTCACGCGTTAAAACCGTTTTATCGTAAGGAATATCCAGATTCAGCTTTTTATTAATACGATACCGACCGACCGCTCCCAAATCGTAACGTTTCTCATTAAAGAACATACGCTCGATCAAAGCCCGGGCCGTGTCGATATCCGGGGGCTCCCCGGAACGCAACTGGCGATAGATGGCCTCAATCGCTTCGGCTTCGGTTTTGGCCGTATCCTTACGCAGAGTGTTCAAAATCAGATTCGGCGAATTGACATCCGACGGCCGCACAATTTTGACCTTCTGAACGCCTAATTCGAGGAATTGATCCAGAATTTCCTGCGTAATATTTTTACCCTGTTCGGCAATCACTTCCCCCGTCGAAAAGTCCACCACATCGGCAGCCAGCATTTGGCCCACCAAATTCGGCATGTTTTCCAACTGAATCTCGACTTCTTCGGACTCTTCGAAGGCATTGACGATATCTTCGACCGTACTAAAGCCGATAGCCCGCAAGAGCATGGTTACGGGAAATTTTTTCTTCCGATCGATGTAAACGTACATAACGTCGTTTACATCCGTCGTGAACTCCACCCACGAACCGCGGAAAGGAATAATCCTGGCGGAATAGATGGGTGTGCCGTTGGGATGCAGCGTGTCGGAGAAAAATACACCGGGCGAACGATGCAATTGGCTTACAATTACCCGCTCGGCCCCGTTTATGATAAATGTACCGCGGGCCGTCATGTACGGCATGTTCCCGAGGTACACATCCTGTTCAATGAATTCCGTGAAATTATCAGTTTCACCCGTCACATCTTTAATGGCAAGCCGCATACGTGCCTTAAGCGGGACGGCATAACTCACGCCCCGCTCCTGGCATTCGCGTTCGCTGTATTTCGGCTTATCCAAATAGTATTCCACAAATTGCAATTCGTAATTTCCCGCACTATCGCTAATGGGGAATACGCTATTGAATACAGCCTGCAGACCCTTGTCTTCACGTTTTTCAGGGCTTACATGCTCCTGAAGAAAATCCTGAAAGGACTTGAGCTGTATTTCCAATAGATTGGGATAATCTATTGCTTGCGGAATACGCGCAAAAGAGTGACGTTCAATTTTTTTCTTACCTTTCAAAGGTACTACCTCACTTTGAAACGTCAACAAAATTATTTAATCTCGACTACGCCGCCAACTTCTTCGATCTGTTTCTTAACATCTTCGGCTTCCGCTTTCGATACGCCTTCTTTAATGGCTTTCGGAGCGCTGTCCACCAATTCCTTGGCTTCTTTCAGACCCAAACCGGTAATAGCGCGCACCACCTTGATCACCTGGATTTTCTTTTCACCGGGTGAGGTCAGTACCACATCGAATTCCGTTTTTTCTTCGGCAGCTTCACCGGCACCGGCCGCAGGAGCGGCGGCAGCGGCAACAGCCACAGGGGCCGCAGCGGTTACACCGAATTTGTCTTCGATCTCTTTGATCAGCTCAGAGATTTCAAGCATGGATGCTTTTTCGAGATATTCAAGAACGTCACTTCTTGTCACGTCTGCCATCGTTTACCTCCAAATTCAAAATTTAATTTATGCCTCTTGTTTTTTCTCTTTTAAGGATTCTAATAATCCGACCATTTTCTGTAACGGTGCCTGCAACGTACCGACCAACTTGGCCATCGGTGCTTGCAATAAACCGACGAATTGGCTTAACAACACGTCGCGGGACGGTAAGTCAGCCAATTTCACCGCATCTTCGGGCCCGAATACGGAACCTTCGATATAGGCGGCTTTTAAATTTAATAACTTCGTTTTCTTGTTAAATTCGTTAATAATTTTTGCAGGAACCACCGGATCGTCATAGCCGATCACAAAGGAAGTAACGCCCTGCAAATACGGATCCATCTGTTCCACACCGGCATTCTTAAAAGCAATCTTAGCCAGACGATTTTTCAGCACTTTGTACTCAATATTGCTTTCGCGGAATTTTTTACGCAAGTCATCAATCGTCTTCACATCAATACCGGTATAATCGGTCAGGTAAATACCCTTCGCCTTCTTGAATTTTTCCGTATATTCTTCAACGACTGCAATTTTTTTAGCTGTTGCCATTTGTCGATCCTTACTTTACTTACTTTGAATATGTCGATGCATTACGATCGATAAAAATACCGGGCCCCATCGTACTGGAAATCGCAATTGATTTTAAATAGGTGCCTTTGGCGGCAGCCGGTTTTAATCGAATAACGGCACTGACAAATGTTTTGATATTGTCAACAATCTTCTCATCGTCAAAAGAAACTTTGGCAATTCCGCTGTGCACGATTCCGGTTTTGTCCACCCTAAAATCGATTTTACCGGCTTTGATTTCTTTTACCGCTTTTGCCACATCCATGGTAACCGTACCGCTTTTAGGATTCGGCATCAAACCGCGCGAACCGAGAATGCGCCCCAAACGCCCTATTTTGCTCATCACGTCCGGTGTCGCAACCGCCACATCAAAATCGAGCCAACCCTTGTTAATTTTTTCGATATACTCATCCAGCCCTGCATAATCTGCACCGGCATCCAAGGCTTCCTGAACTTTGTCGCCTTTCGCAAAAACGAGCACACGAATATTTTTGCCGGTTCCGTGCGGCAAAACCACCGTACCGCGAACCATCTGGTCGGCATGACGCGGGTCTACACCCAAACGCATGGCTATTTCCACTGTTTCGTCGAACTTAGCGGTCGCAACAGATTTTAAGATTTTTACGGCTTCTTCTAGGCTATATTCTTTGTCTCTGTCAACTTTGGCGATGAGCTCACGATAACGTTTACTTCGCTTCATTCTTACCCCATCTAAAATTTTTGGACTGTTTATTCCACAACTATACCCATACTGCGCGCTGTACCTTCGATCATGCGCATGGCCGCTTCAATATCCGAAGCATTCAAATCAGGCATTTTCATTTCGGCGATCTTACGAATCTGATCCCGGGTCACCTTGCCCACCTTGTTTAAATTGGGCTCGCCTGATCCTTTTTCCAACTTGGCTTCCTTAAGCAACAAATCCGAAGCCGGCGGCGTCTTCGTAAAAAACTTAAACGAACGATCCGCAAAAACCGTAATTTCCACCGGAATGATGTAGCCGGCTTTATCTTGTGTTTGCGCATTGAACGCCTTACAGAACTCCATAATATTAACGCCATGCTGACCAAGTGCCGGGCCTACGGGAGGCGACGGTTTGGCCTGTCCGGCAGGAATTTGCAACTTAATTTTACCAATTACTTTCTTTGCCATATTCGCTAAACCTCATTTATTATTTTTCAAGTTCAACTTGAAGGAAATCCAATTCAACAGGCGTCGGACGACCAAAAATACTAATGTTCACCTTCACCTTATTTTTTTCTTCGTTAATCTCTTCCACAAAACCAGTAAAATCATTGAACGGGCCGTCGATTACACGAATCGGGTCCCCGACCTTGAACGGAACCGAAACCTTACCCTTAACTTCCGTCTCCCGGCTACGCTCGATTTTTCCCAGAATGGATTTGACTTCGGAATCGCGCAAGGGAGTGGGATTGTTCTTCGGCCCGACAAAACTCACAACCCCAGGTGCATTTTCAATGATATGCTTGGTCAGGCTGTCCATCTCCATCTCAATAAGCATATACCCCGGAAAGAAAACACGATTTTTGACGCGTTTTTTGCCGTCTTTCATTTCAATAATGTTTTCCGAGGGAATAATAATATGCCCCACCTTATCCTTGACGCCCTGTATGGCAATCTCATGCTCAATGTGCGCCTTGGCGATGGCTTCCTTACCGGAGTAAACCCTCAATGCATACCATTTTTTTTCACTCACTTTTACACAACCTCGTCAAACATTAATAAAATAATTTCATCACCTGGGAAATAACCAAATCCGCAAGAAAGATGTAAACCGTAAAAAGCAAACTAACCACAACAACAATAATGGTAGAATTCACCAATTCCTGATGCGTCGGCCAGGTAACTTTGGCCATTTCCACTTTTACTTCATCAATGAATTTTTTAAACTTTTTAAACATGCTTTTCCTTGCTCCGTTAAATCCATAAAAAACAGCAGGCGTGGAGGGACTCGAACCCCCAACCCCTGGTTTTGGAGACCAGTGCTCTAGCCAATTGAGCTACACGCCTAGCTGATGGATTTTACCGCGTCTCCTTATGCGGAGTGCGGGCATTACAACGCGGACAATACTTAATGTACTCCACCCGTCCGCTATGTTTTCGTTTATTTTTGGTCGTCGTATAATTACGACTCTTGCATTTCGTGCATTCGAGTACAATAATATCTCTCACGTCTCACAACCTTACTTTACTCGATAATTTCCGTAACAACACCCGCACCTACCGTGCGCCCACCTTCACGAATTGCAAAACGCAATTCTTTTTCCAAAGCGATCTCTTTCTGCAATTCCACTTCGATCGTGATGTTATCGCCGGGCATAACCATCTCTACACCTTCCGGCAACTGAATCGTACCCGTTACATCCGTCGTTCTGAAATAAAACTGCGGACGATATCCGTTGAAGAACGGCGTGTGACGACCACCCTCTTCTTTCTTCAACACATACACCTCGGCCTTGAACTTGGTGTGCGGCGTAATCGAACCCGGAGCCGCTACTACCATTCCGCGCTCCAATTCGTCTTTATCAATACCGCGCAACAACAAACCAACGTTATCACCGGCCTGACCTTCGTCCAGAATCTTACGGAACATCTCCACACCCGTGCAGACCGTCTTCTTGTGCATGCCCAAACCGACGATTTCCACTTCGTCGCCCACATGCACCTTACCGCGTTCAATACGTCCCGTTCCTACCGTACCGCGACCCGTAATCGAGAACACGTCTTCCACCGGCATCAGGAACGGTTTGTCCACATCGCGCTGCGGCGTCGGAATGTAATTGTCAACCGCTTCCATCAATTCGAAAATCGGCTTCTGCGCTTCCGGATCATCCGGATTATTCAAAGCCTGCAAGGCACTTCCCTTAATGATGGGAATTTCATCTCCCGGAAAATCATACTGCGAGAGCAATTCGCGCAATTCCAATTCCACCAACTCGATCAATTCCGGATCGTCCACCTGATCCGTTTTATTCAAAAAGACAACAATCGCCGGTACGTTTACCTGACGGGCCAACAATACGTGCTCACGCGTCTGGGGCATCGGGCCGTCCGCCGCACTTACCACCAAAATCGCGCCGTCCATCTGGGCCGCACCCGTGATCATGTTCTTTACATAGTCCGCGTGACCCGGACAGTCAACGTGCGCGTAGTGACGCTTTTCCGTCTCATATTCCACATGGGCCGTCTGAATCGTAATACCGCGCTCCCGCTCTTCCGGGGCGTTGTCAATACTGTCAAAACTGCGAAACTCGGCCTGACCCTTCTTGGCCAACGCCTGCGTAATTGCTGCCGTTAATGTGGTCTTACCATGATCCACGTGACCAATCGTACCTACATTAACATGCGGTTTCTTGCGTTCGTATTTCTGCTTTGCCATTTAAAAATCCTCCGAAAAGATATTGTATCTTTAAATTCTGCTTTTTCAAAGTAGAGCTCACGACCGGGCTTGAACCGGTGACCTCATCCTTACCAAGGATGTGCTCTACCTACTGAGCTACGTGAGCCACAATTACGATAAAAGGGGAAAACTAGAGCGGGAGACGGGACTCGAACCCGCGACCAACAGCTTGGAAGGCTGTGACTCTAGCCAACTGAGTTACTCCCGCTTATCCCCTTTTAGGACGCGGTGCTAACATAACCATTTGGCCGTTAACACTTTTGCCTGAGCTGGCGAGAGGACTTGAACCCCCAACCCGCTGATTACAAATCAGCTGCTCTACCAATTGAGCTACGCCAGCGACAAGTAAAATTGCAGTCTTCTAATTTAAATAATTTTTGACAAATGTCAATACTATTTTTTGACAAAACCGCAATTTTTTTCACTTTTTACGAGCGGTTGCGAATATACGTTCCCTGAAAAGCATTTGCAAGTTTCTTTTTTTGATTAAAATAGTGACTCTAACCAAGGAATTGATTTGGCGCATTGAACCTCACTGTTTTTTTCTTTATAATCTTACTGAATTTTTTATCGCTTATTTAATTAATATTTTAAGGAGGCCTTATGCGATTTTCAACCGTCTTGCTCATCGTTTTTGCCACGACGCTTTTCATTCGTACGGGATGGACTCAGGAGGAGGAAACCCTGGAAGGGACTCTTAATCGTCTTTCGCAGGATGCCGCTGCTCAATATCTGAACCCGGTATCTTCCGCCTTTGGGGCCAATTTAAACGGAGCCTGGTTTCATCGCGCTCCCAAACCGATCATCAAGGGTTTTAATCTGGAAATCGGCATCGTGGGCATGGGTGCCCAGTTTCCCACCGATGCAAAAACATTTTTTAGTGAGGGCACTTTCCGTTTTAATGAAACGCAGGCACGTAACATGGTGAGTAATCAAGGACTTTCCCAAAACGAGGAAGATGCGCTCGTCGATAAATTAACTCAAGAGCCGTTTAATGTTTCCATTGCAGGGCCCACGATTATTGGCAATCCGGATGAACATATCATGGTGCATTTTCCGGGCAAAACGTTCCAGGTGAACGGACAGGATTATACGGTGCCGGCCCAGGATATCGATTTAAACATCGGCGGATTTCGCGATTTGGCCAATGCCAATTGGCTGCCCCTTCTTGCCCCGCAAGTCACCATCGGTACTTTGTTTGGAACACAAGGCACGTTCCGATATTTACCGGCACGCGAATTACAGGCGGGCATGGGCACGTTCAAGTACTTCGGCTACGGCATTCAACACAACCCCATGGTCTGGCTGCCCATCGATTTACCGTTTGATGTGGCCCTGAGCTATTTTAATCAAAAATTACAGGTGGGCGATCTTTTGACGACAAAGGCTCACGGATACGGCATCAACATCAGCAAGCAACTGGGATTGCGCGCATTGAACATCACACCTTATGCCGGTTATTTCAGGGAAGATTCAAGAACGCAAGTTACTTACGATTACACCATTCAAACACCCGGCGGCCTGGTAACCGATCGTATTGATTTTGAAATACCGGGAGAAAACAAATCGCGTATCTCCATGGGGGTTAATATCCGATTTGTACTTGTCAACTTAAATGTGGATTACAATATCGGTACGTACAATTCCATTACAGCCGGATTGTTTTTGGCTCTTTAATTCCGTTGAAAAATAAAAAATTATCTTCAAGGGCCGGATTTCGCCATCCGCGCCCTTTACTTTTTGCGTGCATAATCAGTAAAAAATTTTGGGATTGAATTTGACAATGCGCCAAATTTCTCTTAAATTCATTGACTTTCAAATTTAAAACGAAAACGGGAGAATCGATAATTATGGCTCATCATAAGTCGGCGAAAAAAAGAATTCGTTTGGAAGCCAAAGCTTATTTACGCAATCGTCATTACAAACGGCAAATGAAATTAGCAATCAAATCGGTTTTGAATGCCGAGAATAAAGAAGAAGCGATTGAAAATTTCAAAAAGACCACGTCCTTGCTGGATAAGCTGGCGGCAAAACGGATTATTCATCGCAACAAAGCGGCTAATCGCAAAGCTAAATTGGCAAAACACATCAATTCGCTTGCATAGGGTTGTTGGGAAGTGAAGGGAACCTCCTGCTCTTCCCGAGCCTTTTTACTTTTTCCGGAGGATTAGCCTAATTGGTAAGGCATCCCGAAAATCGGGACGTCCGGATGGACTTGAGATAATAACGTTCTTTTTAAATAATACCCGATATTTACCCGGAGGATTAGCCTAATTGGTAAGGCAGCGGTCTTGAAAACCGTCGTCCGGAAGGACTTGGGGGTTCGAGTCCCTCATCCTCCGCATGATCTTTGTCAATAAATATTTTTTCATAAACGGAGAGGTGGCCGAGCTGGCTGAAGGCGCTCGCCTGCTAAGCGAGTATAGGGGTAATCCCCCTATCCAGGGTTCGAATCCCTGCCTCTCCGCATCGAAGCCGGAGAGTAATCCGGCTTTTTTTGTTGGTCAATTGTTATTTTGGAATTTGCGTAGCGTATGCTGGTTAAGCAATTCAATTAAAGGTTAAGGGTAAGTGGTCGGGCCAATTCCCATTCAACGATTCACCTATTCTCTATTTTTCCATATTCCCCTTAACCGCCTTGTCTTTGGGGTAAGCCGCGGTGTTCAATACATGGAGAATTTGCTCACGTAATTGTCATTTAAACGGTATGATTCTTTTAATTGCTCTAATTTTTCCACAATCGGGGCCAACTCGTCATAGCGCATCAACTCCAACCGAAACTTGGCAATATGGGGCAATCCTTTTAAATAGCCGCTCAAATGTTTGCGCATTTCCATGACGCCCTTTCTTTCCCCTTTGTATTCCACGCTGTAGCGGTAGTGGCGCATTAACAGATCGATCCGCTCCTCAACGGATGGGGGCGCGGGAATTTTCCCGCTTTGCAGGTAAGCTTTGCTATCTCGGAAAATCCAGGGATTGTGAATCGCTCCGCGTCCGATCATGACGGCATCACAGCCGGTCTCCCGAAACATTCGTTCGGCATCTTGCGGCTTTATCACGTCACCGTTGCCGATCACCGGGATGGAAACGGCCTCTTTGACTTTACGAATCCATTGCCAATCGGCCTGTCCCTTGTACATTTGCACCCGGGTACGGGCATGGATGGTAATTGCCTGCACACCCACACTTTCCAGCATCCTGGCGATTTCCACGATGTGAATGGAGCTGTCGTCCCAGCCCAGACGGGTTTTGGCCGTTACGGGCAAGGAAACGGAGCGCACCACCTCACGGGCGATCTTAAGCATCAGGGGCACATCACGCAGCAGACCGGCCCCGGCGCCTCTTAAAGCGATTTTACGGACGGGACAACCGAAATTGAGATCGATAAAATCGGGGCCCTTTTCCTCGGCCATCTGCGCCGAACGCACCATGGCTTCCACTCGATTGCCGTAAATTTGAATGCCTACCGGATGTTCCTGTGGCAAAATGGTCATTTTCAAAAAGGCTTTTTGCGCATCACGCACCAAAGCCTCGGAGCTGACAAATTCCGAATAAACCACATCGGCCCCCAGATGTTTGCAAATCATGCGAAACGGATAATCCGTTACGCTTTCCATGGGGGCCAAAAAAAGACCGTTCTCAATGGTAAAATCACCCAATGTTATGCTCATCGGATTGATGGGATCACTCCTTTTAAATAAGTACGTATCACGTGAATAAAATTACGGAAAATCGCCGGGAAATAAAAGAGGGGGATTGGGGAATCGGCCTACTTTTGGTGCTCGTCGGGTTCAACCGTTTCAACGGTTTCTTTGAGCTGCAACCGTGCGATAATGCGGTCATTCAAGATCGATTCTTCAACAATGGACTCCACGTCGTCCGGCCGCACATGGGCGTACCAAATTCCGTCGGGATAAATCACGATATTGGGTCCGTGTTCGCATTGCCCCAGGCAACCGGCGCGGTTAACACGATAAAGTTTGTGCATTCCTTTTTCCACTAACTTTTGTTTGAGCCGGGCGCGAATTTGTTTGGAACCACGGGCCCCGCATGAGGGACGGCCATCGTTTTCATCCCGATGATTCTCACAAACAAAAATGTGTTTTTTAGGTAGTTGTACCATCGTTTTTCCACTCATTAATTTTTTTCGTCTCTCCGCATGATCCGAAAAAGCCGGCTAACCGATTCATCGGTTTTTATCCCTGTAAAACTATTCCCCCTGACAATAAAATCGAAATAATCCGAACAATTCTCCGGGTTATTTTCAATCCGGTGTAAGGCGAATCCTTTTCAGATTAAAACGCTCCGGCGCATTCTTTTAAAAACGCCTTTAAACCGTCATTTCCGGATCGTAATTTTCCAAATAAGCGCGCACCTTTTCCAAAAATTGCGAGCCCATTGCTCCGTCAATTAACCGGTGATCAATCGTCAAAGACAGATACATGATCGGCCGAATGCCAATGGCCTCATTAATCACCACGGGACGCTTCTTTACGGCGCCCACACCTAAAATAGCCACCTGCGGTTGATTGATGATCGGGAAACCCGCCGTGGTGCCGAAAACCCCGAAATTGGAAATGGAAAACGTTCCGTTTTGAATCTCATCCGGACTCAACCGTTTGTTACGGGCACGTGTGGCAATATCATGAACGCTGCGCGCCAATCCCAGCAAGTTTTTACTATCCGCCTGAAAAATATTAGGCACAATCAATCCGTTTTCCAGAGCAACGGCAATTCCGATATTGTAATATTTCTTGACCAAAATCCGTTCGCCGTCAATGGAAGCGTTTAACAGGGGAAATTCCTTCAGAGCCCGAACCGTGGCTTCCACAATAAAAGGTGTGTATGTTAAACTAAAGCCTTCCCGTTGTTTAAAGGCTGCTTTATTCCGTTGGATAATCGTCTCCACATTTTTCATATCCGTTTCTGTGTACAAATAAACATGAGCCGACGTCATTTTAGAAGCAATCATGTGCTCGGCAATACGCTTCCGCATGTTATCCATGGGAATTTCTTCCACCAGGCCTCCACTAACTTTCTGTGGCTCCGTTTTCGCCACATTGGCCGCCGCACTCTCGGGTTGTGTTTTCTTTTGTTCCAAATATTTTAAGATATCTTTTTTGGTTACGCGTCCGTTAAGACCGCTTCCGGGAATATATTCCAATTCATCGCTACTAATCCCGTGGGCACTGGCGATATTCATCACAACCGGCGAATAAAACCGGCGGCTCGTTTTAGAGTCCTTTTTAGGTGCAGCACTCTTTGCAGCCGTTTCAACGGCTTCTTTCGTCTTTTCACTAAGTGCCTCTTCTACAGCTTCGCTCCGGCCCAACTCACTATCCGAAATATGCTCAATTTCTTCACCTTCCGCAGCAATCAGGGCAATGGGCTTCCCTACTTCCACCACGTCCCCTTCCTGTGCCAGAATCTTAACAATCTTTCCCGGAACCGGGGTAGGAATCTCGGAATCAACTTTATCCGTACTGATCTCCAGGATTAATTCATCCTTTTCTACCGTATCCCCTTCTTTTTTCAACCATTTTAAAATGGTTCCTTCCGTGATCGATTCGCCTAATTTAGGCATCACCATTTCTATTGTTTTCATCATAGTTCCATTGTTTAATTTAACTTGCATTCTGATTTATGTTAACCAGATCTTCTTAATATATCGCCGTTTCAAATTGGGCAAGCCCATGCATAAAATTTCCCTGATTGCCAGAGTGCTGCCCCTGAAGGCGTCTGCCTGAACCATTTGTTTGTGCTTTTTAATTAGGTCTAAGGTTATTCGGTTATCCATCCCCACTTTTTAAATATTTTAGCTGCATCTTTCGAAAACAAGAATTTATAAAATCTTTTAGCAACATCGTTTTCTTCACCTTTAAAGGTCAAAGCAACACCACAGTCTCTATAGATAACATACTTATTGGAAACCGGCACAAAGTCAGCAATATGAGAATTTGATATCTGCCAGATGTTCCAAATTAACCATGCATCGATTTCCGAATCGTTCAACCATTTATTCTTGGCCTCCGCGCTATTACGGGCATAATAAACAATATTTCTTCTGAATGCTTTAATCGTTTTAAGACGGCCTTGTTTGCCGGCCATGTCTTCCCATAAGCCCAATTGCCCTGCACCGTTTACCACCAAAATTCTAATACCCGGCTTCAACAAATCCTCAAACCCTGTGATGTGCTTAGGATTGCCTTTACGAACCAAAATGCCTGAGGGACGCAGATATAATGGTTGAATAGTTTTTTCATCTATTTTTCCCTGCATTAACCAAACAAAATTTTGCATCATAAACTCAGCGCCACTATAAATAATATCTGCATTTTCTTGAGCATTTTTAAGCCATTTACTCGTTGGACCTTTAGTGACAATTATATCAACGCCATTTTCTTTGCTAAATATTCTTGCCGCCTCATCCATCGGCGGAAAAGGTCCCCCGGGTCCGTAAACGTATATTTTATTATTAGACTGGGCATAAATATGCATCGATAGGAAAATTGATGAAAGTAAAAATGAATAAACTAAATAATGGCTCCGTAATCTGATTATTTTACTCATTTCAATGAACTCCTTTGCTTACTTGCGCCATTTTCCCACCTAACATATTTTTCAATTCTTCCTTTAATAAGCCAGCAATTCCCGAGCCGCCCGCACCACGTCTTCAATTTGCGGCAGAGCGGCCTTTTCCAATACCGCACTAAACGGAATCGGCGTATCCGCACCGGCTACTCGCCGTACCGGCCCGTCCAGATATTCAAAGGCTTTCTCCGCTATTTGCGCGCCTATTTCCGCACCAAACCCCTGAAATAACGTATCCTCGTGGGCAATCAAAACCTTACTGGTCTTTTTTACCGATTCTAAAATCGTCTCTGTATCCAGGGGATTAATCGTACGAATATCAATAACTTCGACACGAGCCCCTTCTTTTTCCAATACCTTGGCCGCTTCCAAACTCTTGTGCACCAGTGCCCCCCAGGTTACAATGGTCAAATCATCTCCATCACGCACAACTTTGGCCTTCCCGAAAGGCAATAAATATTCGGCGTCCGGTTCAGGGCTGGCGGCATAGCTTTGGCGATACAGCCCTTTGTGTTCCAGAAATAAAACGGGATCACCGCCGCGAATAGCCGTTTTCAGTAATCCCTTGGCGTCGGCGGCATTCGAAGGATAAGCAATCTTTATCCCGGGCAAATGGGCAAAAAACCCCTCGATGTTTTGCGAATGGCACAATCCGCCGTGAATGTAGCCCCCCACCGGCACCCGCACCACCACCGGTGCTTTCCAGTAGTTAACGGATCGCCAGCGCATGGTGGCCAACTCGTTGCGTATTTGCATCATGGCCGTCCAAATGTAATCGCCGAACTGAATTTCCACCACCGGTTTTAGTCCGTAAACGCCCATGCCGATAGCCACCCCGATGATGCTCGACTCGGCTAAAGGCGAATTAAAACATCGTTTTTTACCAAAGCGCGTCGAAATACCGTGCGTCGTTGTAAACACTCCGCCCTTCCGGTCGGCCACATCCTCGCCGAAAATGTACATCTTGTCGTTTCGTTCCATCTCTTCCGTCAAAGCATGGTTAATCGCATCGACCAAAACCACCCGTTCACCATTCGGTTCTGTCTTTTCGAATTGCAATTCGGCCGTTTCTTCTTCCGGTGCATACAAATAATCAAACAGCGTAGCCGGATCCGGGTCCGCGTGTTGTTCGGCACGCTCGGCCGACTCGTCAATTTCTTCTTTGATTTGCTTTTTCAGTTCATTCAATTCTTCCTTCGCAAACAACCCGCTTTCAATCAATTGTTTCTCCAGGCGCGGTATCGGATCCCGCAGACGATCCTTAGCCAACTCTTCCTTGTCGCGATATTTGATTTGTGAATCCGAAGATGAATGCGGTAACAAACGTACTGTTTCCGCCTCGATTAATATCGGCCCTTTCCCCTGACGGGCCTGCGCCACTGCTTTTTGCAAAACTTCGAACGACTCAAAGAAATCCGTACCGTCCACCTTAAAACGGGTCAAACCTTCGTAACCCGCCGTCAAACGGTAAACCGAGCGCCCGGCCGTTTGTTCTTCAATCGGCACGGAAATGGCATATTTATTATTTTGAATGACAAAAATCACCGGCAGGTGCTCCCGCGAGGCCCAATTTAACGCCTCATGAAAATCGCCCTGACTGGTCGTTCCCTCTCCCGAAGATACGTACACCACTTCATCGCGCCCTTCTTTTACGGCAGCCAGGGCCGTACCGACGGCCTGCAAATATTGGGTGCCCGTCGGGCTGGATTGTGACACAATGCGCAGTGCCTTATGCCCGTAATGATTGGACATTTGCCTCCCACCCGAGCTGGGATCATCGGCTTTTGCCAAAAAATTCAAAAAAACTTCTTCCGGTGTTACCCCATATTGTAACACAAAGGCCAAATCACGATAATAGGGATAGGCAAAATCATGCCCGGGCTTTAAAGCCATTCCGGCAGCCGTCTGCACCGCCTCGTGCCCCGAACAGCCGATGTGAAAAAAACTTTTCCCCTGTTTAATCATGATGATCATTTTTTCGTCCGCAAATCGGGCCGAAATAAAATTACGGTACACTTGTAACAATTCTTTTTTACTAAAGCCGTTCCATGCGGCATTTTTGCTCTTAGGCATAGTTTCCTTCCTTAAAACTTATCTTTTCTGTCGAACCCGGAATTTTTGCGCCTGTGCAACGGCACAGTTTAACATCAAAAAATCATTAATATCCGCAATCGGATCGAATTTTCGACTGATTTCCTGTGAACATTCTTTTGCGGCCTTGGCTCCTTTAGGACAGGGCACACCGCTTAAAATCGGGCAAAACGCTTTTGCTGCATTCATTGTTTTTCCCCTTAGTGTTTAAGAGACGGACATTGGCAAAAACAAAATAAGCCCGATTACAAAAATTTCCAAAATACTTTAGAATTATTGTAACGATTTTTCGTTAGATTTATTCCTTGTAAAGGGGTACTCGAATCCTGATAAAAACAAGACCAGCCCAAACCGTTGCTGCCATTCTTTAAAGCTTTCCCTGTTCAATGATGATGCCCCTGGCCGGAGTATTTTTCTCCGGCCGTAATGCGAATCGCTAAAATATTTTCTTTCGGTGGCATGGGGCAGGTGGCAAATTCGGTAAAAGCACAAGGCGGATTGTACGCCTTATTGAAATCGATAACCGTCATCCCTTTGGCATCCGGAGGATCAATCTCCAAAAAGCGCCCGGCCCCATACGTCTCTTTCCCGTTGGTTTCGTCGGCAAAAATGGTGGAAAGCGTATCCGAGGCGCTTTCCGCAAAAACATCAAGCCGAAAAACGCGTCCTTTAATTTTAAACTGCACATATCCCGGAGCCTTATCTTGCACGGTCGTGCCCAATACGGTGGGAATCGAAACCGGCTTCGCAGGACGGTAAGCAACGAATTTTGCCGGAATGCGCCACCTTAAATCAATCGGGAAATAGGCGATGCCCTTAAAATTTTTAATAGCCGGATTTTTCGTGTTTTTTAAACGAATTGCATAGCGCTCGCCCCGCTTAATAACATACCACAAATAGGAAGCGAAGCGCATAACGGTCGGCCGGCCATCGGCATCGGAATGCAAAACGGTATCCCGTACAACTTTATCGGCGATGTAAACGGTAACCTCTGGCACAACATGCAAACGAATGCTTCCGGCCTGTAAGGTAATACTTCCCAGACGGGACGGCCCCTCTTTCCCCGGAAAACGAATATCGTTCCCTTTCCCGAAACCGAACGTATTTTCCCCCTCATGCAGCCAGAACAAACCGGCCAAACTCAACCAACCGTCTTTACGGGTCAAACGGTGCAACCTTTCTTGCCGCCAATGTCGGATTTCCTGTTGATATTGCGCAAAATTTACGGTTTGTTTTTTGGAACAAGAAAAGATTCCCGATAAAATCAGGATCAA
The DNA here is from genome assembly GCA_964532875.1 of uncultured Caldithrix sp. Taxonomy (GTDB): domain Bacteria; phylum Calditrichota; class Calditrichia; order Calditrichales; family Calditrichaceae; genus Caldithrix. Next base: position 32,327 of record CAZHIZ010000013.1, read on the forward strand.
AACAAAAATTAAAAGACGCATTGTTCTTCCTTTCCTTTTATGGCAAATCCCAAATCGGGCTTCACATCCCCTTGCCTGCGATATTTTCGCCGCAATGGGTTTGCAAATTGTCTCCTATCGCCGTAGATTCGTAAAAATTGCTTTGCGATCACAACGTTGCCAATAATCATGCAAATCCGATGCGCCTGCCACGTACACAGTCAGTGCCGGGTGCACAAATAATCAAATGCGTGCTCAAGTTATGAAACAATTGAAAATTTTATTTACCCTTTTCAGCGTACTTTTTTTGGCTTCTTTAGGCTATCTCGTTTCATTACCCGCAGAAACAACGCTATCTGCCGAGCTTAATACGGATATTCCCCGGCCCGTTGCTTTCAAGCAGTTGGTCTTAACCGCCACTCATCAGCCTTACCTTGCCTCCGCTGCCTTCGATAGCGTTCGCATTACGTTTCATTATTTCAAGAATCACCAAACCTTGCCCGTAACCTATCGGCCCGTCATAGATTTTAATCACTACCGCCTAATTTTCAAGCCCGTTTCGATTCTGAATCCCGTACAACCTTTTAAAACAATCAAGCACACCATTCATCTGCAAAAGCTGGCGGACGGAAGTACCAGTATTCACTGGGGCATGCACTACCGCATTTCTGGTTTGCTCCCGCGTTTATTAAATCGTTATTTTTGGCAAGCACAACTAAGGCATTTTCTAAAACGACATATTGCCGAGCTTAAAACATATTTCCCCTGAGAATGTGAGCTTCCGCTATTTACGCACCAATTTAACCGCCTGATTCGCCGCAATTAAAATCGGTTCCCACACCGGTGCAAACGGCGGAGCATAATTCAAATCCAGTTGCGCTATATCCGCCACCGTCATTTTTTGCTGCATGGCCGTGGCCAAAATATCCATGCGTTTGGCAACCGCTTCGCCGCCTACCATTTGGGCGCCCAGCAAACGGCCGTTATTCACGTCGAAAATTAGTTTAATGTGAATCGCTTTACTACCCGGCATGTAATGCGCCTCGGTACGCGATTTAATTCGAACGCTTTTTACCGGTAAACGTAAACGCTGGGCGTATTTTTCGCTAATACCGGCACGTGCCACTTCCGTCCCAAAAATTTTAACGGCGGTATTGCCGACTACTCCGTTTAAATAGCTGTGCCCGCCGCTGGCATTGTCACCGGCAATGCGCCCCTGCTTGTTTGCCGTATTACCTAAAGGAATATAATCATTTTTATTGGTTATCAAATTTTTGACTTCAGCGCAATCCCCCGCGGCATACACATGGCGGATGTTGGTACGCATGCGTGCATCCACCTCAATGGCACCGCTTGCGCCAAGCTGAATACCCGCTTTGGCTGCCAATTCCACATTGGGGCGCACACCCACTGCAAGCAAAACTACGGAGGCATCCATGCGTTCTCCGTTTTTCAACTCCACTCCGGTAACACCGCTACCACCCAGAATACGCACAACTTCCTGTCCCGTTTTTACCGTACATCCCCGCTGCTGTAATTCTTCTTCTACCAACTGAGCCATGTCCGCATCCAGCGGGGGCAACACCTGCGGCATTAATTCCACAATACTCACATCCACATCGTAAGTCCTCAACGCCTCGGCCATTTCCAGGCCGATGTACCCTGCTCCGATGATGACGGCTTTCTTGTGCTTTCCGCTTTGCAATTCGCTTTTTAATTGCACGGCATCTTTCAGGGAACGTACCGTAAACACACCGTTTAATTCCTTGCCCGGCAAATCGGGCACAACCGGACGGGCGCCTAAGGATAAAATCAACCGATCGTAGCTAAGTTTTTGAATTTCCGCCGAACCCGAAGCACGAAAAAACACGGTTCTTGTGCGAACGTCAATATCCACGGCTTCATGTTCCAGGCGCACGTCAATGCCATCGTCCAGAAACTTTTGCAGCGGCAAGGCAATCAAAGCCTTTTGCTCCTTAATCACATCCGCAACAAAATACGGAATACCGCAAGCTCCGTACGATACGATATCCGATTTTTCCAGAACCGTAATTCGGGCCTGGGCATCATTGCGCCGAATGCGCCTGGCAGCGGACATTCCCGCTGCGTTTCCACCGATAATAACGTAGTGTAATCCTGCAGCCATTACAGATTTCTCCTTTTTAGCCGAATAACAAAACAAAATACGATCGAACCATTTCCATTTCAAATGAAACTAATGCTCTGTCATTAATATGGTTGAAATTTTTTTTTAGAAAATTTTGTTGTATATTTATATGTAACCGGATTAGTATAATTTAAAAAAAGGAAACATCCATGGCGAAAGTGATTATCATCGGAGCAGGCTTTGCCGGACACACGGCCGCACTCTACTTAGGGTCTGCTTTGGGTAAAAAGCATGAAATTACGGTTATTAACAAGTACGATTATTTTCTGTTTATCCCTTCGCTTATTTGGGTTTCCATTGATCACATGAAGCCCGAAAAAGTGCATTTTCCCCTGGCGCCCGTTTACAAAAAATTACACATTAAATTTGTGCACGGTAGCGTCACCGAAATTCACCCGGATGAACAATTTGTTTTGGTAAACGGAGCCGATGGGAATCAGGAAAAACTTTCTTATGATTATTTGATTAACGCTACCGGGCCCAAACTGAATTTCGCGGCCACCGAAGGTTTAGGCCCCGAGGCCGGGCATACCTATTCGGTTTGTACCTTAGACCACACCCTGCAAACCCGCGACAAGGTAATCGAAATTTTTGATCGCATGAAAAAAGGAGAAACTTTTAAAATCGTGGTGGGTACCGGACACCCCGGAGCAACCTGCCAGGGCGCGGCTTTCGAATTTATTTCGAACCTGCACAAAGCAATGGAAAAAGAAGGCATCCGCGATAAAGCTCAATTAACCTGGCTAACCAACGAACCGGCTCTGGGCGATTTCGGTGTTCACGGTTTAAAACAGAGACGTGGTAAAGAAATTTACACCAGTGCACAATACGCGCGTGAAATTTTCGAAGAATACGACATTAAATGGGAAATTCAAAAAGGCGTGTACAAGGTGGATGAAAAAAATATTTACTGGGAAGATTGGGATGGGAATAAAGGCGAAACCCCGTATGATTTCGCCATGCTCATTCCCCAATTCCTGGGCGTTCCCATGAAATATCTGGACAAAGAGGGAAACGATGTCTCGGCTAAAGTGGTTAACAAAGCCGGCCTAACTTTGGTGGATGCCATTTACGGACTTCCCTATGACGAGCTGGAAAAGAATCCGGATGCCTGGCCGGCCGTGTACCAGAATCCCAATTATCCCAATATTTTCGCTGCCGGTATTGCTTTTGCTCCTCCGGGCTCCATCTCGCGGCCGCACACCAACCCCAACGGGATGACCATCGTTCCCGCGCCGCCGCGGACGGGTATGGTTTCCGGTATTATCGGCCGTGTGGTTGCCAAAAACATCATCGATCTCATTAAAAAAGGCCGCATGACCCATAAAGAGCGCATGACCGAAATGGTGGCCGCCTGTATCGCTTCCATGGGAGATTCCCTGTGGGACGGCGGTGCCGGTACCATGATTATGTACCCTGTGGTACCCGATAACCGGCGCTACCCCAATGAGTCTGGACGGGATCTGTTTGTCACCCACATGGAACGCGGCCTGGCCGGTGCCTGGATGAAGCGCATGATCCACACGACATTCATGTGGAAATTTAAAGCGCGCATCGGCTGGAGCATTATTCCCGAATAATTAAATTAGCAGGAGATACATCATGGCTAAACGAACCAACAAATTATATCAACTTTGGCGTTTCATTGTTTTGAACATCAAGATTCTCAAAGCGGTTGATCACAGCAAACGCGCTTAATATTCTTTTTGACCTGGGCAATCCGCTTGTATCCACGGATTGAATCACGCCGATTACTAAAAAGGCGGAGTTCTGTCTCCGCCTTTTCTATTCTTTTCGTCTCATTTCAACTTCTATTTTCCGCCTTCATCTCCTTTTAATCTGAATTCACCTTTTTCTTGAATATTAACCCCGGGAAAAAACCTTTCAGAAAAATCATTTCCTTTTTTTTGCTTACTATTTTTTATGACTTTGGACGTAAAATTCTTTATATTTTACGTTTACAAATTCAAATGAAAGTGAAGCTAAGGAGCAGAATTCTATGGCAAATGACATCCCTAAGGTTTATGATCCGAAACAGGTTGAAAACAAATGGTACGGTTATTGGTTAAAAAAACGCTATTTCCACGCGGAAGTCAATCCGCATAAAAAACCTTTTACCATTGTCATTCCACCGCCCAACGTGACAGCGCGCCTGCACATGGGCCATGCTTTTAATAACACCATTCAGGATATTTTAGTGCGCTACCATCGCAAATTGGGGTACGAAACCCTGTGGCTGCCGGGCACCGATCACGCCGGCATTGCCACGCAAAGTGTAGTGGAACGCCAATTGCTTAAAGAAGGTAAATCCCGTTACGACTTGGGACGCGAGGCTTTCGTTAAAAAGGTGTGGGAATGGAAAGAAGAACACGGTTCCACCATCATCCATCAGCTCAAAATGATGGGCTGCTCCCTGGATTGGGAACGCGAGCGATTCACACTGGATGAGGGGCTTTCACGAGCCGTACGGGAAGTTTTCGTCCGCCTGTATGAAAAAGGTTTGATTTACAAAGGATTACGCATTGTTAATTGGGATCCGGCTTCGGCCACCGCTCTGGCCGATGACGAGGTAGAACACAAAGAAATTCAGGGGCACCTGTACCACATTCGCTACAAACTGGCCGATTCCGACAAATACATTGTGGTCGCCACAACCCGTCCCGAAACCTTGCTTGGCGATACGGCCGTGGCCATTGCTCCGGACGATGAAGCCAAAAAACACCTTCTGGGCAAAAAAGTCATCATTCCTTTTGTTAACCGTCCCGTACCTATTATTGCCGACGAACATGTGGACAAGGAATTCGGCACCGGTTTTGTAAAGGTCACCCCGGCCCACGATCCCAACGATTTTGAAATCGGTCAACGGCACAACCTGCCCATGATTATTGTCCTGGATAAGGACGGCAAAGTATTACCGGTTTGTCGGGAATGGAAAGACGACTCTTTTGTAGATGAATTGCCCATCCCCGATTACCTGGCCGGTCTGGATCGTTTCGAAGCGCGCGAAGTGATTGTTGAAATGCTGGATGAATTGAACCAATTGGAAAAGGTGGAACCTCACGTTCATGCCGTGGGCCACAGTTATCGTTCCAAAGTACCCATCGAGCCTTATCTTTCGCGGCAGTGGTTCGTTAAAATGAAACCGTTGGCCAAAGAGGCCCTGCGCGTGGTGCAGGAAGGGAACATTAAATTCCATCCGCAAGGACGGTTCGAAAAAACGTACGAACACTGGATGACCAACATTCGCGACTGGTGTATTTCGCGGCAGTTATGGTGGGGGCACCGCATCCCTGTGTATTATTGTCAGAATTGCGGTCACACCATTGTGGCACAGGAAGAGCCACAAACCTGCCCCCAATGCGGCGCAAACCAGTTCGAACAGGACCCGGATGTTCTGGACACCTGGTTCAGCTCGTGGTTGTGGCCTTTCTCCACTCTGGGCTGGCCGGACGACACACCCGAACTGCATTATTTCTATCCCACGGACGTGCTGGTTACCGGCCCGGACATCATCTTCTTTTGGGTGGCACGCATGATCATGGCCGGTTTGGAATTCATGGGCGATATTCCTTTTAAACACGTTTATTTTAACGGCATCGTGCGCGACGAGCAGGGACGCAAAATGAGCAAATCGCTGGGCAACGGCATCGATCCTCTGGAAATGATCGAGCAATACAGTGCCGATGCCATGCGCTTCACCTTAATCATGCTCAGTTCGGAAGGACAGGATATCAATCTCGGGAAGCGCAGTTTCGAAATGGGACGCAACTTTTCCAACAAAATCTGGAACGCTTTCCGCTTTTTAGCCATGAATGCCAAAGGCACCTGGCAGACCGATATTACCCCTTACAAGGATTCATTTACGCTGGAAGACCGCTGGATTTTAAGCCGCTTTCAGAAGGCCGTCGAAGGAACATCCGCAGGCATTGAGCACTTCCGCGTGAACGATGCTTTAAACAGTATCTACCACTTTTTTTGGGACGAGTTTTGCGACTGGTATCTGGAAATGATCAAACGCCGTCTTTACCAGACCGAAGACGAAAAGGCACGTCAAACCGCCCTGACCGTTGCCGCCCATATCATGAAGGGCGCCATGGAACTGCTGCACCCCTTCATCCCTTTCATCACGGAAGAAATTTGGCAAGCGCTGAAATCCGAAGGCGAAGAAAGCATTGTCGTTTCGCCCTGGCCCCAATCCGACAAAAACTTTATGGATGAATCGGCCGAACAACAAATGGCCTTTTTGCAAGAATCCATCAGTGCCCTGCGGAATTTACGTGCCGAAATGAATGTGGCTCCCGGGCAAAAGATCAAGGTACATTACAAAGCCGAAGCGCAAAAGGCCGCAATAATCGAAGCAAACTTTCATCACTTTGCCGTGTTGGCCAAAATCGAACAACTGACCCCGCTACCCGAAAATTTTGTGCGTGAAGAAGCGGGCATTGTTCTGGTACAGGGTGTGGAATATTTTATTCCCCTGCGTGAAGCCGTGGATTTGGACAAAGAAAAGGCGCGACTAAAAAAAGAAATCCAACGGCTGGAAGGCTTGCGTCAGTCCACACAGGCCAAGTTAAACAATGCTAATTTTCTGAATAAGGCACCGCAAAAAGTCGTTCAGGCCGAGCGGGACAAATTGGCCAATATTGAAGAAAATTTAACCAAATTGCGAGGCAATTATGAGAAACTTTTCGGGCAAAATTAGCTTTTTCTTCTTTGCGCTAATCATAGCGGCTTCTCCGCTGTTGGCGCAAAAAGAAGTAAGCCTAACCGTTACCAATTCCAACCTGGGGTTGGTAAGGGAAACTCGCAGCATTTTGCTGAAAAAAGGAATTCAGAATTTTCTTTTAAGCGACGTACCTTCCCGGATTGATCCCACTTCGGTTCTGGTAGACACCAAAAAGCGTAGCTTTCAGGTTCTGGAACAGAATTACGAATACGATTTGATCAATGTCAATAAGGTTCTGGAAAAATCCATCGGTCAAACCATCTGGCTGGTCGATCCCCAATTGGGCATGTTCTCCGGCAAACTGCTCTCCAATTCGGCTGAGTATTTGCTTTTGCGTGATGATGACGGCAAAATACAGATCGTTCCCAAAAACGATCAGCAAAAAGTCGTGCTCAAAAATTACGATTCCACTAAAACCGGTTTCATCACCAAACCCACTCTACTCTGGAAAATCAAGAGTGAACAGGCGGGAAAACAGGACTTTCAACTTTCCTATTTAACACGCGGTGTAAACTGGCACGCCGATTATGTGGGCAAATTAAGCCCGGATGATTCCAAGCTAACTTTGGCGGCCTGGGTTACCGTAAACAACATCAGCGGTAAAACCTTCCGCAATGCCAGGCTGAAACTCATGGCCGGGAAGCTGAACATCCTTAGAGAGCAACCGCGCACCATGTCTACCCAAATGCTCGTGAAAGCACCGCGCGCCGAATCGCAATTTAAAGAGCAATCTTTGTTTGAATATCATTTGTACACCTTGCAACATCCCACTACTTTAAAGAACAATCAGGTCAAACAAATTCAGCTCTTTCCCGAGGCACAGGTTTCCGTGGACAAAATGTACGAGGTGACCTCCTACAGCCCCAAAAACGTTCGCGTTTATCTTTCGTTCAAAAACACCAAAAGCAATCATCTGGGCATCCCTTTGCCCCAAGGTAAATTGCGTGTGTACAAAGAAGCCGACGGCGAAATGGAATTTGTAGGCGAAGATCGCATCGATCACACCCCTAAAGACGAAACGATCAAAATAACTTTGGGATCCGCTTTCGATATTTCCAGTTCCCGCAAGGAACTCAAGAGTGAACGCATCGGCAAATTCGGCCGCAAAAAGACCGTTGAATATTGGCTACGTAACCACAAAAATACGGATGTAACCATCATCGTGCGCGAAATGGTGTATGCCAACGAAACGCCTAAAATGATTGCTTCCGATCTCAAAACCTATGCCGTCAGTGCGCGGGCCATTGAATTCCCGGTAAAAGTAAAAGCCAACGGGCAAATACGGTTTAAATTCACCTATTACTACGACTAAGCCCGGAGGGCGACCCGACTATGAAAGGCAAAGACCAAAAAGGCTTGTTCGAGCAACAATCTCCCTCATTAAATCGTCCCCTGGCCGAACGCTGTCGTCCCAAATCACTCGACGAAGTGGTGGGACACCAAAACATTATTGGCCCGCAATCCCCGTTGCGCAAACAATTGGAATCCGGTTTTTTACCCTCTCTCATCTTTTGGGGGCCGCCCGGCGTGGGCAAAACCACTTTGGCGCGTATCCTGGCCAAAGAAGCCGGCTTGGAATTCCGCGCCATTTCGGCCGTAACCTCGGGCGTAAAGGAGGTTAAGGAAATCATCGAAGAAGCCGCCAAACAACGGCGTTATTTTGGTAAGGCTACGGTTTTATTCATCGATGAAATCCATCGCTTTAACAAGGCCCAACAGGATGCTTTACTGCACGCCGTGGAAGACGGAACCCTTACCTTAATCGGCGCCACTACGGAAAATCCCTCGTTTGAAGTGATTGCGCCTTTGCTTTCGCGCTGCCAGGTGATTAAGTTAGAAGCCCTGTCGCCCGACGAATTGAAAACGATTGTACAAAGGGCAATTGAACAGGATGTTTTGCTGAGAAATTACACCTTTGACCTGCCCGGTTTGGAGGCATTAATCTTTTACGGCGGCGGGGACGCGAGACGCACGCTAAATTTATTGGAAACAACGTTTCATCTCTCCGACAAGGAAGGTCATCGTGTGGTTATCGACGAGGCATTGGTCAAGCGGGCGGCCTCTCAAAATCCATTGTATTACGACAAACACGGAGATGCGCATTACGATACCATCTCTGCTTTCATCAAAAGTGTGCGCGGCAGCGATCCCGATGCGGCCATTTATTATTTGGCCGTCATGCTCAACAGCGGTGAGGATCCCACTTTTATCGCCCGAAGGCTCATCGTTTTGGCTTCCGAAGACATCGGCAATGCCGAACCCTATGCTCTCTCTCTGGCCAACGCCGGATTCGAAGCGGTTAAAAATATCGGCATGCCCGAGGCGCGCATTGTATTGGCTCAGGTAACCACTTATTTGGCTTCGGTTCCCAAAAGCAATGCCGCTTACAAAGCCATTAACGAGGCAATGGACTTTGTTCGTCGCAACGGTGTAAAAGCGGTGCCTTTGCATTTGCGCAACGCGCCGACTGCATTAATGAAACGTTTAAAATACGGGCAGGAATACAAATATCCCCACGATTTCCCGGATCACTTTGTGGAACAATCCTATTTGCCGCAGGGTCTGGAAAACACCATTTTTTACCGGCCGTCCACCATGGGCCGCGAGGCCAAAATAGGCCAATATCTAAAAGCTCTCTGGCCGAAAAAACGAAGGGAAACGTCTTGATTCAACGATTAAAAAACCGGCTGCTGCAAAAATATTTAAACTGGCGATTGGGGCGCATTTCATCCCCCAACCAGATTCACGACTTCAGCCGTGAATTAAGCCGCGTCAAACACATTTTGCTTATTTTACCGCCCGATTTGACCATTGAAGATGTCATGACTTCTTTCGTAAAAAAATTGTACGACGTGTTCGGTGACGAAATCCGCATCTCCACCTTTGAAAAACGCACCTTTCGTCAGGAAGACAGCACTTGGTTGGGCCTACCCAAAAAGGAATATTTGCAAATTTTTCAATCGGAAGGCATTGATCTGGTGATCGATTTAAACCAGGAAGAGGACGCGTTTTGTACCTATATTTGTGCATTATTGAATGCCCCCGTAAAAGTCAATTTGGCGGCAGGACGTTTTGATCATATTTACAATTTACACATCCGCTCTCCGCATGCTAAGCAATTCGATGAAATGCTGGAGACCCTAATCCGTTATTTTAAGACCCTGCTGGGAAAAACATGACGCTGAGCTTAAGCCAGGAAACCGAATAATAATTCCCGGCCAAGGCAAATATCAATTTTCCGTACAAACTATATTTTCTTTACCGGTTGTTAAAAAAGTCAACAAATAGATGCTTCCACTGGTGATGCGGTTTTTTATTTCTTTGATTAACTTTTTTTGTCTAATTATTTTAATTAAATTAGCTAATAACTATCCGAAAGAATGAAAAATGACTCAAAAAATTTCAAACACCGATCTCACTTTTTTTACCAATGAACCGGACTCTACGTTGTTAGACCGTTTCTTGGCAATCTTAAAAGATGTTAAATATTTTGATATCCTGGTCGGTTATTTTCGTTCAAGCGGTTTTTCCCGACTTTACAAATCATTTGAAAATATTGAAAAGATACGAATACTTGTCGGCCTTGGTCTT
>CAZHIZ010000014.1:0-16718 GCA_964532875.1 uncultured Caldithrix sp.
TAAAAAGAAGAGCCAAAGCATTGCCGGAATAATCGCTTTGGCTCAATCAATTAAAAATTAAGAGATTTTAATTTTGACAAATTTGCGTTTACCTACTTTGAGTACTTGATCGTTTTTTAATGTCACCATGTAAAAAGGATCTGTAATTTTTTCTCCGTCAATACTCACTCCGCCGCCGGTAATTAAACGTCTGGCTTCACTTTTGGAAGCAGCCGTTTTGCTGGCCAACAGCAAATCGTCAAGACGTATCGATTGCTGTTTCAAAACGACTTCCGGCATTTCATCCGGAATGTCCTTTTTAACAAACACTTTTTTAAATTCGGAGGCTGCATATTCCGCCGCTTCCCTACCGTGGTACATGCGCACCAAAGTGAAAGCCAAATCCATCTTTACATCGCGTGGATTGGTCTTGGGGTCTGCCAATTTCGTCTTAATCTCGTTTAAAGTCTTTCGGTCCACATCGGTCAAAAGCTCAAAATAGCGATAAATCAAATGGTCGGGGATGGACATGGTTTTGCCGTACATTTCTTTAGGGTCTTCATCGATGCCGATGTAATTGCCGATCGATTTACTCATGCGCTGTTTGCCGTCCAATCCCTCCAGAACGGGCAAGGTTAAAATGACCTGCGGTTCCTGACCGTATTCCCGTTGAATGTCACGGCCGATGACCAGATTAAATTTTTGCTCCGTAGCGCCAATTTCCACATCGGCATGTATCATAACCGAATCGTAACCTTGCATTAAAGGATAGAAAAATTCATGTATGCTAATCGGTTGTTGATTGGCATAGCGTTTGGCAAAATCATCGCGTTCCAGCATACGGGCCACGGTAAACTTGGAAGCCAGTTCCATTATTTGCACAAAATTCATTTGGGCGAACCACTCACCGTTAAAACGAACGATTGTTTTCTTTTTGTCCAAAATTTTGAAAAACTGCTTTTGATAGGTGCGGGCATGCTCCATCACCTGTTCGTGGGTCAAACGGGGACGCGTGCTGTTCTTACCGCTGGGATCGCCCACCATGGCCGTGTAATCACCGATGATAACCACCACCTGATGCCCCAAATCCTGAAAATGTTTTAATTTGCGAATGCCCACGGTGTGCCCCAGGTGAATATCCGGTGCCGTGGGATCAAAGCCCTGTTTTATGATTAAGGGTTTGTCTTCTTTAATGGAGCGCTCTATTTTTTTAGCCATCTCTTCTTCTGGCAACAATTCCACAATGCCCCGTTTGATTAAATCCATTTGTTCGTTTAAAGGCGGAAAACGCATAGTTAACCTTTCTTACTTGTCCGTTTTTTAGCGAAAATTTTGTTTACGCAAACGATCCATTTCCCGTTTTTGGTCACGTTCGGCAATGGCCGCCCGCTTATCGTATTGCTTTTTACCCTTGGCCACACCCAGTTCGATTTTAACCAAATGGCGCTTAAAATAAACTTTTAGCGGAACCAGGGTAATGCCTTTTTCTTCCACGTAGCGCTGCAAGCGTTTTAATTCTCTCTTGTGCAACAACAGCTTGCGGTCTCGTCTGGGATCGGGACTTTCGAAAGCAGCTTGTTTGTAGGGCGAAATATGCATGCCGATCAACCAAAGTTCGCCTTTGCGAAAACGCGCATAAGCATCCTGCAAATTGACGCGCCCCTCTCGGATCGACTTTACTTCGCTTCCCTGCAATACAATACCGGCTTCGATCGTATCGACAATATTGTATTCGTGCCGCGCTTTCTTATTGTTGGAAACAACTTTAATGGTCGCTTCTGCCATCGATTCGTTTCATTTCTTTTTTAGCTTCGGTTCCCTTTAATCTGAGAATGAATCCCCGCAATTTTTTACGTTAATTTTCTAAAAAAATTAGAGTTCCAATTATAACCATAATTTTGCTTTCGGGCAAGCTGTATTGGCAGGAAGCGTAAATCGGGAGGTGAACAAACATTAAAGTAAATAAAATTTAGCTTTCCCGGGAAATACGCACTCAATCCAGGCCGTTCGCCAACCGTTGGATTCGGCAACGAGACTCATATTAAAAATATCGCCGGCATGAATATCATCGGAATTTAAGGCGGAAAAATCGACCCAATACGTATCGTTCAAATGAATATCTTCCACCTGATAGCGCGTTCCCCGACGGTTCGTAATTTCGAAAAACCCTTCGATTAAAGACGGGTCATTCCGTTCGGGTGAAATTTGGAATTCCACATACGAATGTGTCCGATGATATTGTTGCGTCATGGTCACGGTGCGCAATAAATCGGCAAAGGTTTCATCTTTTTGCAACTCATCCAAAGCCTGAACCAAATGGGTTTCGTACTGATAATCCAGGTAGGTTAAAAACGACTTGAAATTGCGCATTTCTTCCTTAAAATCGATCTGCGACTCATCGGCCAATTCCGTAGGCAAGACCACGGTTAAAAATTCTTCCAGGTCGTCACGCGTCAATTCTTCCACGCTTAACGCCCCGATATAGGTGGTCATGAAGTTCGCGAAGAGATCCAGCGTTTTCGGCTCCGTAAGGGTGCTCACGCTTTGCAAGGACTTAAATTCGTCTATGGCTGTAACCAGATCGGCCGAGGGCAATTTCCATGGTTCATCCGGTGCCTCCGGATCAAAATCGTCTTCATCCCAGGAATCGAATTCTTCCCAGTTTGCATCTTCGGAGGCCAATAAATTCTCGAACAGAGCACTGGCGTTTTCCTGCGGATTGGCCAAAAGGACATGGCCTTCCTTGTGTATTAAAGTAACAATATGATCATTGATAAAACGGATTAAGTCTTGCAGAAAAACATCATCCTCACCGGCCGTCACCCGTAAATCAAAATGATAAAATTCCACAACCGCATCGATCAAAACATAATTGATGAGATCATAGCGCAAGCATTCTTCTTTAGTGGAACAGGAATGATTTGCGATATCACCGCTTTTTGCTATATCGCCTAATGATAAAATCTCATCGCTGGTCAATTTTTTATCCGGCTCGGCGGGACAATTTAAACCGCACATCCCGAAACAATGCTTTTCGAAGAAGAGCTGGACACTATCCCCGATAAAAAAGGCCAGGCTGATAATCTCATTTTTGTCCAATAAAAACTCTTCGTCCGCATCGTGCTGCCCCGGGAAAAATTTCTGCTCAAAAGCATCCGCCAGGGAATTCATCAATAGATAGATAAAATAATCCAGGTTACTTAATTCGTAAATTTCTTTATCCCAGGCTTTAACGAATTCGGATGCGGGAATATATCTCTTTTTAAATTGTTCGGCCAATTCTTTCCTCCTTTAACTGGCAAATATATATCCGATTCCCATGATTATCAAATCTAAAATCCCTTTCATTTGTTCCCTTGAACATAAAGGGCTTTTCATTTTAACCTTTATGCACATGCGGTATGGAAAAGGACGAATGTCCATTCACTGCATGGAGCAAGGGGCATCATCTTACCGTAACGGATTAGAATTTCACCGAATATTTTCGTAAATTGATGCGGTACATTCGACGTTTTTTGATCGGAATTGAAAAAAAACCGTCAAACCGAAAAATCTGCGGAACCGACTTGCTCAATATGTGTTTGAACATAATGTCCCATCATAACCATTAAAAAAGGAGGCATGTCATGGCGAAGAAGAAAATTTTAATGCTGGTCGGCGATTACGGCGAAGACTACGAGACCATGGTTCCGTTTCAGATTTTGACCATGGTCGGGCACGAAGTCCATGCCGTTTGTCCGGGCAAAAAAGCCGGCCAAAGTGTTAAAACGGCCATTCATGATTTTGAGGGCGACCAGACCTACAGCGAAAAACGGGGTCACAACTTTATGGTGAACTATGATTTTGACAAGGTCAATCCCGAAGATTACGATGCCCTGGTTATTCCGGGCGGCCGTGCTCCGGAATATTTACGCTTGGATGATCGCGTGGTACAAATCGTCCGTCATTTCGGCGAGAAGAACAAACCCATTGCTGCCATTTGCCACGGGCCGCAACTTTTGGCCGCCGCCGGTATTTTAAAAGGCAAGCATTGCTCTTCGTATCCGGCCGTCAAAACCGAAGTGGAATTAGCCGGTGGAACCTGGGTGGCCAACAACGAAACGTTCTCCAATGCCCATACGGACGGCAATCTGGTGTCCGCTCCGGCCTGGCCGGCACACCCGGAATGGATGCGTCAGTTTTTACAGGTTCTGGGATCAAAGATTGAAGCCTAACCACCTCCGCGACAGCCCGCACAATAGCGGGCTGTTTTTACTATTTCAAGGATGAAGGATGAGCATCGAAAAAAAAGTATTGGGAAAGCCTTTTGCGGACAATGCACTTTTCGTCTCCGTGAACAGCGGGCAAGCCGTCAGTCGCCTTTTGTTTGATTGTGGCGAAGACACGTGTTCGGCGCTCTCCGTATCGACTGTGCAAAAAATCGATCATCTTTTTATCTCACACTTTCATTTGGATCACCTGGCCGGTTTGGATCACTTTATCCGCATGAATTACAATCGCTACGACAAACCCGTACACATCTGGGGACCGGAAACGGCAGGCGATGTGCTTTTTCATCGTTTAAACGGCTTTACCTGGAATCTCATCGAAACCGTGCCTACCCGCTGGTTTATTCACGAAGTTAGCCCGCAAAAAATTATCACTACCGAATTACGTGCTTCGGAAGCATTTGCCCGAAAACATGTTCAACAAAGCCGTGTTTTTTCTCCCGTCATTTTACAAACAGCCGATTTTACCGTTTCCGTAATTTTTTTGAATCACCGCATTCCGGTACTTGGTTTTAAGGTTTGTGAAAAGCCACGGCTTAACGTGGATACACGTGCCTTGCAAAGCCACGGCTTACCGGCCGGCCCCTATTTAAATCAATTGAAGGATGATAGGATAGCCGATGAGGAAAGATTGCAGATCGGCGGCCGACTTTTTACCGTGGGCAAGCTGCGTGAAATCCTGTTAAAAAAACGTAAGGGCGCCTGTTTGGCCTACCTGACCGATTTTATTTTTGAAGCGGATCGCTTGAAAGAATGGGCCGCTTTTCTCCATAACTGTGACGATTTGATTTGCGAAAGTCAATATTTGCATGGTGATGAAAATCTGGCTCGGCAAAATTTTCATTTAACCACCAAACAGGCCGCGCAAATTGCCAAAGAAGCGCACGTAAAACGACTGACTCTCATCCATTTTTCGCGGCGTTACGGCAAAAACGATCTGCCTCAATTTCTCCTTCAGGCCTGTTCGGTTTTTGCCAACAGTTTTTTACCTGAAGAATGGAATCAATACGATCCAATGGTTTAAAGTACCCGACATCTTGCTAAAGGGATTGCGGAAAAGGACAAACAAAGTTTAATTTAATCATTGAGCATATTGATTAAATATTGGTTGAGATTAATATTGTAAAATTGAGGATTAACCATTCCTTCAATGCGATGCAAATCACCGACCCCTTTGGACAAATCCATATTTCTGGGGAGAATGGCCATGTTTTTATTCAAATCGTAAATAATGCGCACAACGGGTTTTAAAACATTTTCACGCCCGGCTTCTATGACAATGGCCAAAAAGCCGCTGGCCAACTTGACCAAACTTCCCGGGGGATAAATCCCTAAAAATTTGATGAATTGCTGAATCAATTCCTCTTCGAAAAGAATTCCGCGCTGGGCATAAATCTCTTTCAAGGCCTGCACCGGATGAACCGGTTCGTGGTAAATGCGATGGGATGTTAGTGCATCGTACACATCCAGAATACCGCCTAACTTGCCTCCGAGGCTAATTTGCGTGCCGCTTAATTTTTGCGGATAGCCGGTTCCGTTTAATCGTTCATGATGTTCGGCGATTACGGATAGCGTTTGGGCGGTGGCTTCCTTGTGGGAACTTAATATTTCAACTCCCAACTCCACATGTTTTTTCAATACTTCATATTCGCTACGAGTTAAAGGAGATTGCTTTTTTAGAATTTCGTCCGGGATTTTGCTTTTACCGATGTCATGCAAAATGGCACCCAGGGTATATTCGAACATCTCGTCCTTATCCATCTTTAACGCTTTGGTAATTCCCGCCGCCAGAATGGAAACATTAACCGAATGTTCGTAGGTGTATTCGTCTTTAGCCTTGATATTGGAAAGAAGTAGCAACGCATCGCGGTTACGAGTTACCGAATCGATAATTTCGTTGACAGAATCGGCAAACTCTTTAATTTTAAGTACATTCCCGTAGCGAATATCTTCATACGCCCGTTTAAGAAGATCATGTGCTTTATATTGAATTTCGCGCGCTTGCTTTAATTCTTTTTCCAGAGAAACCTGTACCTGGTAATCCAGTTCCTCGGCCGGAACCACACCCTCCAAATTGGTCTTGAACTCTTCCAAAAACTGTTCTCGAGTTAACGACTCGAAAATATCAATGCCTTTGGTCGTATCGATAAATACTTCGGAAATACCGGCCTGTTTGATTTTTTCAATATCCTGATACGATTTGATGCGTTTTTTGCTGGTTAAAAAAGGATGCGCCAACCAACTGCAATTGAAATCCGTAATATACACCCCAGGGCGCAACAAGTGCACTTTAACCTTTTTTATCATTCTACGGAAGTCTCCGACTAAACAAACCAAAGATTGTCATTTTATTATTCGGAAGAATTTAACAAAATGTAAATTTTTTCATGAATTATCTTCAAACGCCTTCAAACTGCCACGAATTTTGTCCGGGAATTTTTTTGTTTTTTACTTTGCTCCCGTGTGCCATCTTCCGGTTGCAGAATGAATGGTTAATTTCATTTTTTACCAAATTCATCTTTCCATGAAACCGCTACACACTTTTTGACGTTAATAAATTTCCTTTTGCTTTAATTGGTTAAATTTTATTAGTTTCCATTTTTGGAATGATGGTCATAGTATTGGGGAACTTCCGATGAAATACACTGCAAAAACCGTTGTCTTTTTCCTGTTTATTGCTTCCGTTTTGTTTGCGCAAAGCGCATTACAAAAAGAATGGAAAATTTTCCAGCAAGGTGTACAAGACTACAAAACCGGTGAATATGACAAGGCTTACAAGAATTTTTCCCTGGTCATCTCACGATTGGGAAATAAAAGCCATTTGCTTACAGCTAACTATTTGATGCTGGCCAAAACTCTGTACAAAATGGAACGCTACCAAAAATCCCTTGAAATTTGCGAACAGTTTTTAAAGAAATTCCCTGCCAGTTCGTATGTGGATGACATCCGTTTCCTGCAGGCTAATAATTACTATCGTCTCCATCGCCTGCAAACCGCCACTAAAATTTGGCTTTCCCTGGCCGAGAAGGCCAAAGACATGAGACTGCGCAAGAAAGCACGTGCCCTGGCCCGGGACGCCTTGCGCTATGCCCTCGATCCCCAGGGATTGGCCCATCTTGAGCAACAGGCCGCCACGCCCTTTCAAAAAAAATTCATCGCTTACATCAAGGCCGAACGCTTTTACGAAGCCCGCAACACGGCGGCGGCTATTAAGACCCTACAGGCCTATCGTGCCATCCCCGGGCATTTCCCCGAATTGGACCAAAAAGCCCAGAATTTGTACGAATTTCTGAAAAACAAAGAGCACAATATCGTTCGCTTTGCCGCTTTGCTGCCTCTTAGCGGAAGCAACGCACAAATCGGTAAAGCCATTTTAGACGGGGCACAAATGGCTCTGTCCGAATTCAACCATTTAAACCGAATGAACGTTCGCCTTATCCCTTTTGATTATCAGGGACGCCTCGAATTGGCCCTGCAAAAAATGAAGGAGATCGTGCGCGATCCTTCCATCGTGGCCGTTTTCGGGCCCTTGGAAAACGATGTGACCGCGGCTTGCGCCGTGGTAGCCGATTACGAAAAAATTCCACTCATCACCCCGACGGCTTCCGGTAAAAATCTCAGGCGTCTTTCTGAATACACGGTACAATTGGGCGTTCCGGTGGATATTTTGGCCAGCAAGTTGGCGCGCTACGTTGCCGATTCCTTAAATATCCATCGTGTGGCCACACTTTCTCCCATCGACGATTATTTCCTTGATTTCACCAACACCTTTGTTAACTATCTTAAAAACAATTTTATTGATATTGTGGCCCAACGATGGTACTACCCGGGTGACAATAATCTTACCGAACATTTCAAAGCCATTAAACGCATTGGACTGAAATTGGCCTTTCAAGATTCTGTAATGGCCGCAGACAGCACAATTAAACCCGATCAAATTGATGCCCTGTACAAAGAATATCAAAAAGAGCAAATGGCCAAACTGTTGCATTCTACCAATCGCGTTAAGATCGATTCGGCCGATATCCCTGTTAAAAGCATCGATGCCATTCTTTTACCGGTTTATCAGGAAGACATTGACATGGTCGCTTCGCAATTTGCCTATTCCAATATTCAAGCGCAAGTATTGGGCAACAGCGATTGGTACGATTTGAATCGGCTCAAACGCAATAAAAACTACATCAACGGACTCATTTTCATCAGCGATAATTTTTTAGACAAAAATAATTGGGATTACCGACAATTTTTAAACAAATTTCGGATGACCTATCATCGAACGCCTGAAAAATACGAGCTTTTGGGCTACGATAATTTCAACTTTATCCTTCAGGCGGTGGCCAATGGCAATCGCAAACCGGAGCGCTCGAACTTTCTGCCAATTATTAAAGAGCAACCCCGGTACGAAGGTATTTTGCGACGTTTCAATATTGGCGATAAACGGTACAACAACGCGGCCCGTATTTTAAAATATTATTACGGCCAATTATTGCCGCTTGAATGAAAGTCATGAATAAACCGCTAATAAAAACCTTTGCTATTTTTAAGGATTTCCCGAACCTTGTACACGGGTTTTCCACACGCCTTGGCGGGATAAGCCGTCCACCGTTCGACTCTTTGAATCTCGGCCTTAGTACAGCGGATTCGCCGCAAGCTGTATGTGAGAATCGCCGGTTGTTTTTCCAAGCTCTGGGGATTTCGCAAAAACAGGTGGTTTTTCCGCAACAAATTCATTCCGCCAACATTCAAATCGTTTCACAAGCGGGCACAGTTGCCGATTGCGATGCCTTGATCACCGACCGGCCGGGAGTGTATTTGAGCATTCAAACCGCGGATTGTTTCCCCGTTTTTCTTTATGCCCCTCTGCACAAGGCGGTTGCCATCATCCATTCCGGGTGGCGCGGCACGGCCCGAAATATTGCCGGAAAAACCGTTGAGATGTTAAAAGCCCATTTCGGAGTTCAGCCGCAACACCTTTTTGCGGCCATTGGGCCCGGCGTGCAAAAAAATTGTTATCAGGTTGATCGCTCCGTCATTTCTTTCTTTAGCCCTGAATTTTACGTACCCGACGGTAGCGATCGTTTTCTGCTGGATTTGCAGGGCGCTATTCGGCGGCAACTGCAAAGGGAGGGTATCCCGGACGATCACATCGAATGCGATACCGATTGCACACACTGCCGCACTGACCTTTACTATTCCTACCGCCGGGACGGACAACAAAGCGGACGAATGATGGGCATCATCGGATTAAAACCGTAATCGTTACAACAAAAAAAGGGACGCCTCGCGTCCCTTTTTTAACAGGAAATTTCTTTCTGGTATCTATTCCATGGCATCCCGATAGGCTTGCCGATGCTTGCTGTCGATGTTGGCCAGAGTTTCCAAATCCGGTTTAAAACCCTTAAACAAATCCGCCAGATCCTGGTAATGCGAATTAAAGAAAAACTGCAAGTACAGGTTGTTGGGTTGTACTTTGTACACCTTAATAATCCCGTCATCCAAAACTTTTTTGGCCAGCTTGTAAGCTTCCATGCGTTTCCCCTGATCCAAAAGGTAAAGGGCCTGGAAAAAGTCCGGTTTTACCTCACGCAAGGGACGCGTGCGGGCATCCGTAATAATCAAAACCATATTCATACGTTGCGACCATCCGCGGGCATATTTGGAAAGCTGCCCCTGATTGGCAATATCCATTGCCTTATCGTACAGGGGATTCCCCAATAAATAGCCGTTGGTGTCCAATTCACCGGCTAAAATCATGTAAGCGTAAAAATCCAGGAAATGCCCGATGGGATCGAATTGGGCATGAAAATGAGAAAAAGAAGCATCTTGATTGTAAGGGAACTCCCAGGTTTTGTCGTAAAAATATTCTCCGGATTCACTGGTAATCACAAACTGGGCCAAATAGAGTTTTTCATGGGTTTTACGCTGCACCGTTTGGATGATGATGCGCACCTTGCAATTTACATCGTAATCGAACTTGTCTTCCACCCATTCGTAACCGTTGAAATACTGTTCGACCTTGGTGGGGAAATCGGAGAGCACATTCAACTCGTCCGAAGTTAAATGTGACGCATCGAGCGTTACTTTAACGTTTAAAACCTGGGCCGAACTCACGCTTGCAAAAATAAAAATCCCCAATAACAAAAAAGATAAGGTTTTCATAACCACTCCGTTACTTAGTGATCTTCTCATGTCAAGTGTACCGTGCCACCTCACTGGTTTGCATTCGTTGAACCGAAGATGTGTCATTCGCTACACTTGCTCCAAGACTAAATAATAATCACTTAATCGGTCAAACGCAAGTGCAAAATGGGCATCCCTCTTTTAACGTTCGTGAATGCGAGGTACCCGCCGCGAAACCCAGCAGGTAACTTCGTAGGGAATGGTTTCTAACTTTCGCGAAATTTCCACAATGGAAATGTGCTCATTACCCTGTTTACCGAACAGAATTACTTCGTCACCTGTTTGCACATCGGTTTGCGCACCCAGATCCACCATAAATTGATCCATGCAAACCGTGCCCACAACGGGGTAACGCCGCCCCCGAATGAGCACCTGCCCCGTATTGGTAAATCTTCGGTTGTACCCGTCGGCATAGCCGGCGGGTACAATGCCGATATGGGTTGCCTGAGGCGTATGGTATCGCCGATTGTAACTGACGGGATGCCTGGGGGGAAGCTTTTTAATTAACGTAATGCGTGACTTAAATTCCATTACTTCCCGCAAATCCCAGGTTAGTTTAAAATCGGGGCCCGGCGGGTTGCCGTAAAGCATAACACCCGGGCGCACATAATCGAAATAGGCCTGAGGGTAGCGCATGATGGCTGCGGAATTGGCCAGATGGAAAAACGGTTTGCACGCAGCCACCTTCTGCAATCGTTCCTTAAAGGCCGTAAAACGTTGAATTTGCCCTAAGGTGTAGGTGCTGTCTTCTTCGTCGGCACTGGACAGGTGGGAATAAATACCGACCGTAAGCCAGGCCGGTTCGTCCACAATGCGCCGAATCAGCTCAAAATCTTTGTCCGCGAAAAAACCCACACGGCCCATGCCGGTATCGACTTTTATTTGCACACGGGCCCGTTTTTTACGTTGTTTGCACAAGGCACGCAGCGGTTCCAATTGCGCGGCATCCGTTAGGGTGATGTCCAAATCGTAATCCAGAAATTGCGGGAAGAATTCGGGCAGATGGGCCCCGAAGACCAATATGGGTACATCGATGCCCGCTTTGCGCAGCTCAATCCCTTCTTCAAAAAAAGCCACACCCAAATAGTCCACGCCGTTCGCAATTAATGTTTTGGCGATCTCCACACTGCCGTGACCGTAGGCATCGGCTTTAACCACACCCATGACCTTGGCGGGCGCAACGGCCGTTTGAATCAGTTGTAAATTGTGTAGTAAATTTTGATGGCGAATAATTGCTTTTGTGGGTCCCATGATTTTTACCACGTATATTGATGTGCGATGTCTTCGATGGTTTGTCCTTTAAAAATCGTTTTTACCTCTTTAGCGGTTACCAGGTATTCCGGAATCAAGGGGCGCAAATTGTAATTGGAGGCCAGAGCCTGTCCGTAAGCGCCCGCTCCGCCTACGGCTAATAAATCGCCGCGTTCGAACCGGGGCAGCAGGCGATCTTTGGCTAAAAAATCCCCGCTTTCACACACCGGACCGACCACATCCACTTTGAACTTCGGAACATCTTTCAACTCAAGCGGAACGATGCTGTGATAGGCCTGATACAGACTGGGACGAATCAAATTGTTCATGGCCGCATCCACAATCACAAAGCGTTTCAACGGTGTTTGCTTGCGGTACAATACCCTACTTACCAGAATGCCAGCATTCCCGATGATTGAACGGCCCAGCTCAACTACCAGCTTTACGTCCAAATCTTTCAAAGCATTGAGATAGGCCGGAAGGACGCTGCGAATCGGCAATTCCGTCTCGGCCTTTTGGAAATCATCTTCATAATCGATACCGATGCCCCCTCCCAGATCCAGGGTCTTTACCTCTAACCCTTTTGCCCGTAATTGTTCGACCACCGAACGCAAATATTGAGCGGTTTCCAAAAACGGCTTGCTTTGCACAATTTGCGATCCGATGTGCACATGGATGCCGACGGGCTCAAGATACTCAGCCTCGGCCGCCTGTTCGTACAGCGTTAAGGCTTCGCTGAGCGGAATCCCGAATTTATTTAAATGCCGTCCCGTGGTAATATAATCATGTGTGTGCGCTTCGATATTGGGATTAATACGAAAAGCCACGCGCACCTTCTTGTTTAAGCGTTGGGTCACCTGACGTACCACGGCAAATTCCTCCTGAGATTCGATATTGAGGGAATGAATGCCCGTGCGCACGGCCAACTCGATTTCCTCTTCGGTTTTGCCCACACCGGCAAAAACAATTTTGTCCGCAGCAAAACCGGCCTTTAAGGCAAATTGCAGTTCGCCTCCGGAAACGACATCCGCTCCGAATCCCATCCGGCGAATCAATTGCAGAATAGCCGGATTGTAGTTCGCCTTTAAGGCGTAGCAGGGCAAAAAATCCAATCCCTCGCCGGCCTGCAAAACCGCTTGACAATTTTCCACGATTTGCGCTTGAGAATACAGATAATAAGGCGTTGATTTCCCCTTGCTGAAACGTAAAAGATCGACGTCCTCGCAATGTAATACGTTGTTTCTGAAATGAAAAGCTCGCATCTCTTGGGCATTCCTCGTTTGACAATAGTTAGTAATGTTTATGAATTAACTTAACAAATCCTAAAAATGGAGGCAAAAAAAGATACTCCGCTCTCCAGACGCAGTTACACGATTTATTCTTTTTTTTAGGCCTTGTGCCAATAATGTTGCGGAAATTAAACTTGGTCTAAGAAAGAGAAGGACTTAATCCAAGCCGTAGGATTTTATTTTTTCTCGAAGGGTTGTGCGGGAGATTTGCAAGATGTCGGCGGCTCGCGATTTATTGCCCTTGGTGCGCGACAGCACGCGTTCGATGTGCACGCGTTCAATTTCTTTTAAAGAACAATTACCTAAAAGCTCCATGTCTTCCGGAATGGCTGTAGAGTTGTTCAGATAAGTGGGTAAGTTTTTAATTCCGATCTCACCGTTTTCGCTCAACAACACACTGCGTTCGATAAGCTCTTTCAATTGGTTCACATTGCCCGGCCAATAGTAATCCTTTAAAATGTTCATGGCCATGGGGGTGATCTTGTTGATTTTTTTGGCGTACATGAATCCGAAATATTGAATGAAATATTTGGTCAGCAATTCGATATCCCCGCGTCGCTCCCGTAAAGGAGGCAGATGAATTTCAAAGCTTTTCAGATGGAAATACAATTCCGGATTAAATTGACCGTTACGCACGAATCGATCCAGATCGAAACGCGTCTGTGCGATGATGCGCGTATCCACTCGAATGGGAATTTCACCGCCCACAGGTTTAAAAGTGTGACCGTCCAGATAGATCAACAATTGATGCTGCACATCTAAAGGTAGTCGCTCGATGTTTTTTAGCACCAACGTTCCGTTGGCGGCCTGTTCTATCAATCCTTTCCGTTTGGGCCCGAAAGCTTGATTTTCTTCTTCCACACCAAACAAATCGGTAAGCAATTCGTTGGTGGTCGCATATTCACAATTTTTAATAATAAACGGCCCTTCGGTGTGTTCTTTACCGGCATGAATTAAATAAGAGGCGTAATTTTTACCGGTTCCGTTTTCACCGCGAATCAGACAGGGAGTGGTGGGCGCCTTACTGACAATTTTAATGAATTCATTGGCCCGCCGGATCGACTCGTTCTCCCCGATGAGGCCGTCCTGAAGCCATTTCACACTGGTTGATTGCCACGTAGAATTAAACTGATGGTTTTCGATGTTCTTACGTGCGCTTTGAACGATGTCGTTTAAATTTTCACGGGCGGTGCTCACGGGCACAACCTGGAACAGCCGTTCTCCCAAAATATCTTTTAACGTTTTGGGCAAAGGAAGATCCGTAATAATAATCACTTGATAAAAATACTGATGAGTAGCTTGTTCTCTTAACCAGGCAGGAAGGGCAAACCATTCTTCATCGATGTCAAGAATAAACAAATCGTAAAAAATATTGTGGATGGATTTGCGCACCGCTTCCAGATGTTCGAATAAATCCAGACGAAACTCATGATTATGAGCCGATTTTAAAAACGCATGAAACTCAACCAATCTATCGGATATGAATGCGATTTTGTGTTGCATCCTTTTCTTTCTTTGGTAATTGACGACAAGCAAGAGGTACTATCGGCATGTTTGAAAATTATTTTAATGAAAATATTCCGATTGCCAACGGCAAGTGCTTTGCTGTAATTCAGCTCTTACGGCAAGGTAAGAGATCTGTGAAATGAATTTCATGTATTCGTCCGTTTCCTCGGTCTTTGTCACAAATAATTTTTGAATTTTTTTTATTTTTAGCCGATAAAAAAGAATACGTTTCCTTGCTATCGGCGACCTGCCGGCCCGAAGGACGGCGTTTGTTTTGCGGCAAGAACGAGCGATAGTAAAAATGAAACTTAAATGAAACATCAATTAAGGAGTTTTGGGATGAGAGTCCGTTTCTACACTATTTTAATTGTTTTGGCCTTCACGGCTTTGCTACTGGCCAAATCCACGGTTATTAGCCATGCGCCCAAGCGCGTTCATGTATTACCATCTAATAACGGCGCTAAAATTTCATGGACTTTCCATTTGCCGGATACGGTTTTTTCGTACAACGACAGCTATCCCAGCGGTGTGTGGGCTCCGCATTTGAAACAGGCTTTGGGTGTCATTTTGGATTTAAGTGCTTACCCGGGCGCCACATTGGAAGAAATCGATTTTGCCCACTGGGGACGGCAGAAAATCCACGGCCCCTATTATTACAACATCTTGTTTTTCGATATGGACAGTTCTGAATTGTTTTATCGTATCGATAGCCTTAAAGCACACGATGCTTACGATGTCCCGCGATTTGAGGTCGGGGTGCCTTTGGGCTCGGTACCGGTTCGTGATCATGTGGGCATTTTTATCGAAGGCCTGTCGTCCTTCGACGGCACGAATGCCTTTCCGGCCTTGATGACCGATACCAGTGCTTACATTCCCGGCGTGAGCTATTATTTGTTTGATGTGGATGACCCCTGGTATGAAAAGGACCCTCAATACACCAATTTTTACCAGTTAAACGAGGTAACTCAAAGTGCGACGAATTTAATTTTGGATGTCTGGGTTAATTTTAACGGCAACCGGATTCAAGTTAAGCAAAAGCCGGCGCCCTTTTCTCTGCAAGGGAAGGAAACGGCTCCTGCGGATATTTACTTGGGGCGTATTCCCCAGGCCCTTTCCGACCAGGTGGCGCCGCTCTCTTCGCCGGATATCATCGACGGATTTTACATTTATCGGCAGGGACCGGGTGACGATTCTCTGACCATTTTTAATCAGGTTGATCCCTCGCAACGAATTTTTGTGGACAACAGCACCTCGGCGGAAAATACCTATCGTTACGCCGTGGCTTCATTTAATACCATTTCCATTTCCCGATTGGATACAATCGATTATTATCAGCCACCGGTGCTGAGTATTGTTCAGGCCAGAAAGGATACCGACGGGGATTTTGTCCCGGATCGCATGGGCCAGCAAGTTGCCTTAAGAGGAACGGTTATTTCACCGAATTTCAGTACGGACTGCCAATATTTTATTAGCGACGGTACGGCCGGAATCGAATTGTACGCTTCGGGTTTCAGTACCGATTTAAATGTGGGAGACAGCATTTTTATTTCCGGCGAATTGAGCCAATTTAAGGGATTGACTGAATTAAAAATAGATACCGTGGCGCGCTTTGAACTTTTGGGGAATCATGCCGTCGACACCTTGCATGTGACTTTGGCAGACATCGGCGAGGCCTTGGAAGGACGTTTAGTAGCCATCGACCATTTGAAAATCGACAATCCCGGCGAATGGCCCGCACAGGGGCAGAACGGGACTTCGGTAACGGTTAGCGACGGAAAAACGAGCATCAAATTGTTCATCGATAAAGATACGGATTTACCGGGCTGGACGCCACCGCAGGGGACCTTTCGGCTGGTAGCCATTGTCGATCAATACACAAACGATTCTCCGCCCGACAACGGATACGAACTGCGCCCACGTTCCCAAACGGACTTCATCACGGCAACCGCCATTGGCGAAAATGGTGGTCAGAAACCGTTACGCTTTGCTCTAAAGCCGTGCTTTCCCAATCCGTTTAATCCGCAAACTACCATTGAATACCATCTGGCAAAATCCACCCGGGTTCTGTTACAGGTTTTCGATGCTCAGGGAAAATTAATTAGCACTTTGGAAAACAATTTTCAAAAGGCCGGTAAACACACGCTGCGTTTCAACGGTGCCCGCTTATCGAGCGGTATTTACCTGGTGCGCTTAAAAGCCGGATCGTTCGTACAAACGCAAAAAATAATTCTCTTGAAATAGTTTT
>CAZHIZ010000014.1:16818-21364 GCA_964532875.1 uncultured Caldithrix sp.
CAAATCAAGAATGAAAAATGATATTCGCTGAACATTTAAAAGCCTTCCCGCTTCAGGAAGGCTTTTTCGACTCGTTGCTAAACCATCTTCCTTTTCTATTCCAACGTAAGGAAGCACCACCCATCAAATGCCCTTTGCCGCCTCGGCCTGCGGTTCGCAATGTCTTATTATGAATCGCTTGCCAACTGAAAAGCCGTTTCGGGGGTCGATCGATTCCGCGGAAAATAAACGGATTCGGTTCATTAGGGGCTTCCATTCTTAACGGCATTGAACGTTTCATGATGCTTCCTCCTGTTTTTAATACTTGCTGATTTTCATTTTATTTATACGCACAAGTGGCATTAATAGCTCCGGAAAAATTTATCGTTTTGATGTTTGTCACATACTTTTCAGAATAAAATGGCTTATTTTGCAGTTGTTAATAATAGCTTACCAAAATCCGTGCATTAAGAATTTCGGGAATCGCTTATGGAAAGACGAGGATTGCCGCGTTTGGCAATAAAAGACGCAACGGTGCGTTTTAAACATCTGGCTAATAATATGTTCTGGGCCAAACTCTCCCCGCACTTTCAATTGCACAATCTTTCGAAAAGCGGCCTCTCGTTCACTACAAAATTTCCCGTAAAGCGGGGCGATAAACTGCTTTTGAAAGTTTGTTTTGCCAACGGCGACTGCGTTCCGCTAAAAGGGATTGTAAAGTGGGTTATGGAAGCGTCTTCTTCGAATCATTACCATGTCGGGGTACAATTCCTGCCTTTCGGTTCGCATAAAGAATACAACGATATCGAATCCCTCGAATTTCTGCGCAAACTGTTGCCTAACACCAACCGCTTCCTGGACGAAACCTCTGTGGACCAGGCCAATTAAAGTAATTTCCCTTACGGCCGTCATCTCTACCGCTCAAAAAAAATGTGTGAGATGGCCAGAAGCGCAATACTTAATAAAGTATTGCCCCGCCTATTTGAATCCCTTGTCTTTTTTGTCTAAATTTTCCTTTAATTAAAATTTTTATTTTTCTCAAAGGATGGATGATGAAACTTTCCAAAATGCCTTTGCACTGGCAAATTTTTATCGGCCTGATTAGCGGTGTCATTTTAGCCGTGGCCTCGCGTTTATTTCATTTCGAGCCTGTGGTCACCGAACAAGTTGCTCTGTTGGGAACCGTCTTCTTACGCGCTTTGAAAATGATTATTGTGCCATTAATCGTTTCATCCATCATATCCGGCGTTACGGGACTGGGTGATGCCGAAAACTTCGGGCGTTTGGCGCTTAAAACGTTCACCTACTACATTATGACCAGCATATTCGCCATTTTAACCGGTTTAATTTTGGTCAATCTCATCAAGCCGGGCATCGGAGCCAATTTCGGATTCCACCAGATACCCCAACATATCGATACCAGTGCAGCTACTTTTAAAGACACCTTACTGCGCATCATCCCCACCAACCCGTTTGCTTCCATGGTAAAAGGCGACATTTTACCCACCATTTTCTTTTCGCTGTTATTCGGCTTTTTTATTACCCGGGCCCCGCAGCCCTACCGTCAACAATTGAGCGATTTTTTTCAGGGGGTATTCGAAGTGATGATGAAATTGACCCATTTTATCATTTTATTTGCCCCGATCGGCGTTTTTGCCTTGATTGCCAAAATTATCGCTCAAACCGGTTTGCAGGCCTTTATTCCTCTGTTCAAATACATGATCACGGTTATTCTCGGTTTAGTCGTTCATGCTACCATTACCCTGCCCTTAATTATTTACCTTTTAGGCGGTATTTCTCCGCTTAAACATTTTAAAGCCATGTCCGTCGCCTTGATGACCGCTTTTTCCACTTCGTCGTCTTCGGCTACCTTACCCTTAACCATCGATGCGGCCGAAAACAATGCCGGCGTTTCCAATAAGATCAGTAGTTTCGTCTTGCCGCTCGGCGCCACGGTGAATATGGACGGTACCGCCTTGTACGAATGCGTGGCGGCCATCTTTATTGCGCAGGTTTACGGGATTCACTTAAGCTTCCTGCAGCAATTGGTAGTGGTCGTAACCGCTCTTTTGGCCAGCATCGGTGCCGCCGGCATTCCCATGGCCGGTCTGGTTATGATTACCATCATCTTAAAAGCCGTTGGACTTCCTTTGGAGGGCATCGGTCTCATTCTAGCTGTAGATCGTATTTTAGACATGCTGCGTACCTCGGTGAATGTCTGGAGTGATAGCTGCGGAACGGTCCTTATTGCCAAATCGGAAGGGGAAGGCGGATTAAAAGTTTTGAGCGGAAAATCATAAGAACATCTTGGTCCCTCTAAAATCGGTAACGTGCTACTTTCTCTTTTTTCGACCTTTCGGACGAATAGTTCGTCAATTTTATCGCGGATAATGCCGTTCAAATCCCCGCCAATACGGTTTAACCCCTCTGGCATGTTTATTGTAAACAGAAGATTGGTCGCAAAAAAATAAAATGAAACAAGAAAGGAATGATTATGTCCCGTACCGTTAAACTCATTTTGTTGTTGGTGTTCGGCGTTCAATTTGTCTGGGCGCAGGGTATGTTTCAGCGCAGTCAAGGCCCCAAAAAACCGAGTATTGACCAGCGTGTGCAACATTTAAGCGCTGCTGTAAATTTAACCGCGGAACAGCAAAAAGCCGTGCGTAAAATCTTTGAAAAGGCAGATGCCCGCATGAAAGAAATTTTTGAACAAAACAGAGGCAATCGTCGGGCCATGAGAGCGGCGGCTCTGGATCAAAGAGAAAAAACCACAGCTCAAATCATGAACTTGCTAAATGACGTGCAAAAAGAAAAATACAAAAACTATCTGAAACTCTATCGCCCCAAAAGTAACTCCCGCCAAATGGGGCCCAGACAGGGACAACGCAGAAGAATGCGATTTTAGAACCAATGCAGAAGCGGAGTTTCCTCTCTAAGCGGGAATTCCGCTTTCTTGTTTATTCTGCCAAAATGCGTTGTAATTGATTGGCGAAGGCAGCTTTTTCTTTTTGCCCCAACGGTTTAGGGCCGTCCGTTTTTATTCCCGCGGAACGAAGTGCCTCCATGAAATTTCTCACGCTTAATCTGGCCCCGATGTTCTCCTGCGAGAACAACTCCCCGTAAGGACTTAAAACCTGACCTCCGTTTTTGATCACTTGCGCAGCCAGGGGGATATCCGCGGTAATAACCAAATCTCCGTACACCATCTTTTTAAGAATTTGTCGGTCGGCCATGTCCGGGCCGGCAGCTACCCGTTCAAATCGAATGCGCTCATGGGCAGGAACGGGCATGGGGTGATTGGCAACCATGGTCAACTGAACGCCAGTACGGGCCACGGCTTTAAATAAAATTTTTTTGATGGCCAGCGGACACGAATCGGCATCGAGCCAAATATGCATATTTCCTTCGTTCTTAAATTCAGCAAAAAGTAATTCTTCTGCCAGCTTAAATAAAAAAAGGCTTACGATTTTATGTGTTCGCAAGCCCTTTTTTGGTGGCGCCTCCCAGAATCGAACTGGGGACACACGGATTTTCAGTCCGTTGCTCTACCGACTGAGCTAAAGCGCCAACCGTTTATTTTAAAGGTGACAAATTTATTAATTCCGGTAGTGCAATGCAAATTTATTTGGCGTTTAAATTTAAAACAAGCTGAGCTTTAAACCTTTTTTCCGCAACCGCTGTGTTAAAGAGTCCACCGAGAGTAAGGTTTTGTTTAAGTTGCGATATAAAGTGGAATCATAAACCAACTTGCCCAACGTACCCTGCTGTTTTTCAATCCCGTGTAAAATTGTCTTTAACGATACGGAGATGGAATCGGCCTGTTTGGTGATGCGTTGCATATCGCTCAGGGAATTTTTCAATGGCCCACGATTTTCGGCAATCAGGGCATTGACGTGTCGTACCGATGTATTGAGCAAGGCCAACGCTTTTTTCACACTGTCCGGAACCACTTTGAACCGGCGGGAAGTCTCATTAAGATTACCCAGAATCGCATTTAAATTGCGCTCCACATCCCCTTTGCGTAAAATGGCATTGAGCATGGATGTTGTCGAATCCAGACGAAAGGTCAAGGCGGAAATATCTTTAGCCAATTTGTCCATGGTCATGCCCACATCAACAATGCGCCCACCGTACTTTCCCGGAAAAGGCTGTTTAGCCATGTTAATGACTTTGTCAGACTTACCCGGAAAGATTTCAATTTCCATGCCGGCCAAAAGTTCCGCGCTGATAATGGTAAACGTGGCATCTTCATAGAGTTTAACTTCATCATTTAATTCAACGGTACAAATGATTTTGCGATTTTGCCAATCAATTCGCACAACCTTACCTTCTTTAACGCCGTTCACCGTTACCGGATCGCCGGGCACCAACCCGCCCACCTTTTCGAACTCGATTTGTATTTTGTATTTATTGGTTTTCAAACGGAAGCCTTTGCCCCAAATAATGCCGTAAACCAAAATAAAGGTGGCAACAATTACCGTGAGCCCTACTTTGAATTCCGTATTGAAAATTTTTTTATTCATCGTTTTCGATCCGCTTATTTATTGATTAAATTCTGTAACGGAAC
>CAZHIZ010000014.1:21464-40172 GCA_964532875.1 uncultured Caldithrix sp.
TGAGCACAAAAGCCTGGATGCGATCGGGTACGATGGAAAGATACAATTCTTTTTCCCACTCGTTGTCCGCAACGGAATCGTCACCTAATACAATGGTATCGGAATTCAAATGCTGCGCCCAACCTATTACTACCTGCCCGTGAATAAGACGATCGTCGATTCGAAATAATTGAAGTTCCATATTCACCTCTTAACGCAGTACAATGCCTTTTTGGGCATCCGTCATAATTTTTTCCAGCAAAGCCTGCCATTCCAGACGCGCAAAATTAATGAGAAAAGATACCAACATGGGCACATTTACTCCGCTAACGACTGCCGTTTTCTGCGGATGTTCGTGCTTCAATTTGTTGGCGATGATCCAGCAATTACTGCCCATTAGATCCACAAAAACAAGTATCTTCTCCGGATTTGCGCTTTTGATCTCATCATTTATCTCTCGGATAATTTCCTCGGAAGATAATATCTGCGTCGAAAAACAATGCAACGTTTCGCCGGAAGCGACCAATTTTTCACTCACTTTGGCTAAACTGCAAGCCAAATCGCCATGGGTAATTACAACGGCCAAAATGTGCACGACTATTCCTTATCCTTTTTTAAATACTCATGATCCTGATAAAGGGGAATTTCGTTTTTACTCATCATATATTCTTTAAGACGTTTGTTAAACTCCTTGGCCGCATGATAGCCGTAGGTTTTAAGTAAATGATTCAAAGCGATGGTTTCCGCAATAACGGTGATGTTTTTACCGGGGTGGATGGGCAACATAATTTGCGGAATTTCTACCCCCAGGATTTCCGTTGTTTTATCTTCCAATCCCGTGCGATCGTATTCCTTGGCGCTATCCCAGTCCACTAAATGCACTTCCACTTCCACGCGTTTTTGCATGCGGATGCCGCGAATGCCGAAAATGCGGCGCACATCGATTAATCCCACTCCGCGAATTTCCAATACATGCTGTGCTATTTCACGGCCTTTGCCGATCAGCACCTTCTCTGCCTGTTTGGTAATAATCACCAGATCGTCGGCCACCAAACGATGCCCGCGTTCCACCAAATCCAGCGAAATTTCACTCTTGCCGATGCCGCTGCGTCCGGTGAACAGCATGCCGATCCCGTACACATCCACCAGCGAACCGTGCATGGAAGTGCGCGGGGCAAATTTTTCTTCCAAATATTCACTCAAAAGATGAACGGCCCGCGTCGTGCTGAGCGGGGTACGCAAAATGGAAATGTAACGACGCGTTGCGGCCTGGATGAGATATTCCGGCACTTCGTTATTATTGGTGACGATAATGGCGGGAATTTCAAATTCGATGAATCGATCGATGGAACGCACCAACTGGCGCGGAGGCAAACTGTAAAGATATTTGATTTCCGTATTCCCTAAAATTTGAATACGATCCGAGGTAAACAATTCCACAAAACCGGAAAGCGCCAGACCGGGACGGTGCATTTCGCTGGTTACGATTTTTCGGTTCAAACCGTTTTCCGAGCAGAGCAACTGCAACTTAAGCCGCTCCTGATTTTCCCTTAGCAATGTGCGAACGGTAATAAATTCTTCCATAGTATCTTTAAGTTATAAAACTAACATTGTGTGTGCAAAAAAAAGAGGCGTCCTTCAAAAAAGAACGCCCCTTTTAAAAAACTCTCTTTATTATTCAACCATTTCGGTAATTTTTCGTTTGTCATGCTCACGGATTTTACCTTTAATCTTGGTAATTTGCCGCTCGACATTATCGATGGCCAAATCGATGGATTTAAAAATATCGTCAGAGCGCTCCTTCACAATAAAATGCTTTTTCCGAAGTTGTACTTTGAATTCCACCACTTGATTCAGTTTTTCATAGGAAAAAATGGCGTCTATATTCATAATCTGGTCCGCAAAACGATCCAGCCGTTTCATTTTGTCTGCCAGATAACTTTTTAACCGTTCCGGTGCTTTGTAACCTCGTGTGGTGATTGAGATGTTCATCACGACCTCCTTCGGTTTTTGGATGATTTTTTCAGGGCGCCTGGATGGGCCCGGTTATAAATATCTTTTAAATGTTCAATGGATAAATGGGTGTAAACCTGGGTTGTGGAAAGGTTTTCATGGCCCAAAAGGTCTTTAACAACCCGTATGTCTGCACCGGCATTCAATAGATGCGTGGCGTAGGTATGGCGTAAGATGTGTGGACTTTTCTTCTGAATTTGACTCACCTGGGATAAATATTTTTTCACAATACGTTGAACGGCTACTGGGTACATCTTTTTTCCCGTCTTAAGCACAAATAAATTATCGACCGTTTTATCCGCATATTGAGGGCGGATCGCCAAATATCGTTCTAAAATCAGCCTGGCACTGCCTCCGAACGGAATAATGCGTTCTTTGTTTCCTTTACCGATGACACGAATCAGCCGTTCCTTAAAATCCACTTGACTAACTCTTAAATTGATTAACTCGGACAAACGCATTCCGGTTCCATATAATAATTCCAGAATGGCCAAATCGCGCAATCCTTCAAAGGTTCTGAAATTAGGTAAACGCAAAAGATTTTGTGTTTCTTCCTCGGTTAAATATTCGGGGAGCTTTTTTTCGAATTTGGGCATTTTAACGGTGGAGGCCGGATTCTTCTCGATGATACCCTGCTTTAACAAATAACGAAAAAACGATTTTAAAGTCGCTA
Source organism: uncultured Caldithrix sp. (assembly GCA_964532875.1). GTDB lineage: Bacteria > Calditrichota > Calditrichia > Calditrichales > Calditrichaceae > Caldithrix. The sequence continues at coordinate 24,130 of CAZHIZ010000014.1, forward strand.
ATTTGCGGCCGATCGAACGGCGTGAAATGCCTTGTTCCTGAAGCCGTATTAAAAAATAACGAAGAATCTTTTTATCGATGAGATGCCAGAAAATGCGTTGGGAAGCAAAATGATCGTTTAAAAATATCTCGAATTGGCGCAAGTCCGTTTCATACGAACGAATCGTATGGGGGGAATAACGTCGTTCCAAATACAAATATTTTAAAAAATCCTTAACGTATTTTTGCATCTACCTGTTCTTTTTAATCAGCGGGCTCTTCATATTTACAATTGGGACAGCGATAGATATGTCCCTTACTTTTTAAGTTCTTTTCCACCATGTAAGCGTTACCGCACTGCGGACATTTTTTGTTAACGGGTTTATCCCACGAAACGAAGTCGCATTTGGGATAATTGGAACAGCCGTAAAAAACACGCCCTTTTTTGGTACGACGTTCAACGATTTGGCCGTCACAGCCTTCGCGCGGGCAGGAAATACCCAAAGAAATCGGTTTGGTAAATTTACATTTGGGATAATTGGAACAGGCTAAAAAACTGCCGTAGCGCCCGTGCTTTACAACCATCGGCGCGCCGCACACCTCACAAACTTCGTCCGTCAGCTCGGGCTCCTGCTCGTCTTTTTTAAGGGGACGGGTATTTTTACATTCTGGGTACCCGCTACAGGCTAAAAATTTTCCGTTGCGTCCCCAGCGCACCACCATGGGACGCCCGCAAAGTTCACACACCTCGTCCGTTTCTTCGATGATTAAGGACTTTAGCGTTTCCTTTTGTTGTTTGACGCGTTCCAAATCCTGTTCAAAGGGCTCGTAAAATTCCTGCATGACCTGTTCGTAGGTTGCACCATTGTGGGCAATTTCATCTAACTTTTCTTCCATTTTCGCCGTAAACGAAACATTGAACAAATCGGGGAAGCCTTTAATCAAAATCTTGTTCACGGCTTCACCCAATTCGGTGGCAAACAATTTCTGTTCTTTACGCTCCACGTATTGACGCTGTAAAATGGTGCTGACAATTTGAGCGTAGGTACTGGGCCTTCCGATACCCAAACGATCCAATTCTTTAACCAGAGTACTTTCCGTGTAGCGCGCCGGCGGTTTAGTAAAGTTCTGCTCGGCCTTCAATTCCGAAAGGGTACAGGAAAGGCCTTCCTGCAAATTCAGGGGAATGGCCGTTTGCTCTTCCTTTCCGTTGGCTTCGCCGTTTTCTTTGTAAACCTTCATAAAGCCGGGGAACTTCATCACTTCGCCATCGGCGGTGAACAGGTAGCCTCCGCCGGCAATTTCCACCGTGGTTTTCTCGAATACGGCGGGTTTCATTTGACAGGCCACAAAACGTTTCCAGATCAAATCGTACAGGCGAAATTGTTCGGCACTCAATTTGTCTTTAAGAGCCTGCGGCGTAAATTCCGGTGTAATGTAAGTCGGGCGAATGGCTTCGTGGGCATCTTGCGCCGTTTTTTTACTTTTGTAATGTTTGGGCTGGGCAGGCAAATAGTCCGCACCGATCTCTTGGGCAATGTAGTCGCGAACGGCATCAATGGCCACATTGCTAATACGGGTAGAATCGGTTCGCATGTAGGTAATCAAACCCACACTGCCCTGTCCGGGAATTTCCACTCCTTCGTACAAGGACTGGGCAATTTGCATGATGCGCCGCGTGGTCATGCGCAATTGTCGCGAAGCCACCTGCTGCAGGGTACTGGTCGTGAACGGCGGCGGAGCCTGACGCTTGACTTCCTTGCGTTGTACCGATTGAATCTTGAAGGCGGCCGAACGAATCGCTTCGAGATGTTTGTTGGCCTGTTCCTGGCTGGAGATTTTAATCTTTTTATTATCGAACTTAGCCAACTTTACCCGAAAAGGTTCAAAACCTTCCGGTCGGGCCAAAGCAAAGATATTCCAGAATTCTTCGGGAACAAATTGCCGAATCTCTTCTTCACGTTCACAAATAAGCCTTAAAGCCACGGACTGCACGCGCCCGGCACTAAGCCCCCGATAAATCATTTGCCATAAAAGCGGGCTGATTTTGTATCCCACAATGCGATCCAACACACGCCGCGCCTGCTGAGAATAAACCCGCCGCATGTCGATGTTCCGCGGATTTTTCATGGCCTGATCCACGGCGTTTTTAGTTATCTCGTTGAATTCGACACGATAAACCTGATTGTCATCTTTATTTAAGATAGTAAAAATATGGTAAGCAATAGCTTCCCCCTCACGGTCGGGGTCGGTGGCCAAATACACTTTTTCGGCCTGTGCGGCTTTTGTTTTCAATTCCTTAATGATCTTTTCTTTACCGCGAATTTTAACATACTGCGGTTTAAACCCTTCCTCGATACTCACTCCCAACTTGGTTTTGGGCAAGTCGATGATGTGCCCAACCGAAGCAGCCACTTCGTAATCGGAACCCAAATATTTGTTGATCGTTTTCGCCTTGGCAGGAGATTCCACAATGACTAATGATTTTTTCGCCATAATGATGTACGTCAGCCTCTCTCAATCATTTCATGTTAATAACTAAATACCTTTTTACGCTGCAAACCCTGAATTCAAACCTTACTGGATGGAATTCGAGCCGAACGGGTAATAAAAACCGTCCCAGTCTCCCCGATTGTTTACATCATTCCCAAAAATAATGGAGCCGGCAATGGATTTTATATCGTCGATGGTGATGACGGATGTTCCCAGTGTTAATGCTTTTTCAATAACCAGTTCGAATTCAAAATCGTCCAGCAACCCTAACTGGCGCAATTGCAGCAAATAGCCGTGTGCCTCGGGTTGAATGACCAATTTTTCCACTTCGTGCAAAACACGGCTGGAACGGGATGAATATTCCAAAGCTTCATCCTGAGAGTGTCTTCCTTCCTGAAAATGGTTAAACACCCAGGAAAAAGCAAAATTGATCTCATTTTCGGAATAACCTCGTGAGATCAGTTTTTTGGAAATATTACTGTAATTTCCTTTTACCTGAGAACGTTTCAGTTCCTGTAAAAGATACACAATGATTTCTATTAAGCGTTCCTGCAGCATCGTTTTTCTCTAACCCTTTTCTGCTGTTACACCGCCCTTATCTTTAACTAAGCAAAGGTGTTGCCTGCCCGTTAGTCGAACCCGAGCCGAACCAACTACGGCAAACACCCAGCAGGCAAGCGCACGTCTTTTTAGAAAATAAGGCAATCAAAATCGAATTACAATAGAAATTTGCCTCTCGTGCGGCAAATGCCCGTTTTTCTCCGGAGCATTCTTCTTAACTTGCAAAACAGCGGCGAGTTCCGTTCAATAATAGGACTCGCCTCCTTTAAATATTGTGCTCCAAATCATGGTTCGACGGACTTACATCATTAATAACTAATTGTACTTTGGTGGACCCACGCCAATTGTTAATGCCCATGCGGAAGGCAATATCCACTTGCTGGCCGAATTTCAAATCGTCTTTGAATTCGCCGGAATTCCACCAAATGCTTTCGTACATTTGATTGCCTTTTTGGATGATGAGTTTTAGATGCTTTCCATTGCTTAAAGGGTACATTTCCCGGATGGTTACGTTCTTAAAAGCAAATAGCGGTTCGGGATTCCCTTCGCCGAAGGGCCCTAATTCGGCAATAGCCTGAGCCATGTTCAGATGTACCTGATCAATATCCACTAATGAATCGATAGTAATTTGGGGAATCAAATCCTGCTCGGACAAAATTTGATTGGCATATTCCACAAAACGCTCGCGAAACTCCGGAAATTTATCTTCGCTGATGGTTAAACCCGCCGCCTTTTGATGGCCGCCGTAATTCAAAAAATATTTATTGAATTTGGTCAGAGCGTTGGTAATGTGAAACGTATCAATGCTTCGGGCCGAACCAACCAAATTCCCGTCTTCATCCTTGGTAAAGGCAATCACCGGGCGCCAGTACCGTTCCTTCAACTTACCGGAAATCAGCCCGATAAGGCCGGCATGCCAATGGTCGTTTTCCACAATAATCACTTTCTCCAGATCGCCCCGATCTTTCGGTAAATAGGACAGGGCTTCATCCAGATAGTTTTGCTGTAATAATTGCCGCTTGTGGTTCAACTTGTCTAAATAGGAAGCCAAGTATTGTGCTCTTTCTTTGGATTCGGAAATGAGCAGTTTAACCGAGGTATCCGCTTCTTCGATGCGCCCGGAAGCGTTCAAGCGCGGCGCCAGAAAATAGCCCACGGAAATAGGCGTAATGGGCTTACCGTTTAAACCGGCTACCTTTTTTAGCTCGATCAATCCGGGTTTTTTGGTACGGGTCAAAACCTTTAATCCGAATTTGACCAGAGCATAATTTTCATCGCGCAGAGGCATTACATCGGCAATGGTACCAATGGTAATCAAATCCAACTGATCCAGCAAGAATTGTTTGTAATCGGCCTCCGGAAGCAATTTTGCGCCCAAAGCCCACACCAATTTGTAGGCCACAACCGCCCCGCAAATCGATTTGAAGGGATAGTCTGAGTCTTTGCGATTGGGATTGATGACCGCCACGGCTGGTGGTAAATCGCCTTCTGGCAAATGGTGATCGGTAATAATCACGTCAATCCCCTGTAAGGCGGCATATTCGATGGCCTGATAAGAAGTAATGCCGTTATCTACCGTAATGATGAGTGTGGCTCCCAGCGCTTTAATTTGGTCGATGGTAGTGGAACGCAATCCGTACCCGTCTTTCTGACGGTGCGGTAAGATGTAATCCACAGGGTAACCGATCTGCCGGAAAAAGTAAAGCATTAAAGCCGTCGATGTAATCCCGTCCACATCGTAATCGCCGAAGACAACAATTTTTTCCCGGCGTTCGATGGCCTGCAAAATGCGCTTGACCCCTTTTTCCATATCGGGCAAAAGATAGGGATCGTGCATGCGTTCGGAAAGACGAAAACTTTCCAGATGCGAAGGTGGCAATTTCCTGTTTTCAAGAATAACTTCAATAATGGGACGCGATGTATCTGTATTTATTATTTTCCATTTGGTTCTGGGTAACTTCAAAAATTCAACTCCTTTGCAAAATTTGGCCATTCCTTCTTGGCAATTATACGTAATAATAAAACAGGAAGCAAAAGGACTCAAGCGGAATACAATTTGATGTCGATCTTGGATTTAAGCGATTCGAGAAAGGGCGAAGACTTCCGTCTTCGGCCGAAACGATTGCGCACCAGTGTAAATAGCACTTCACTTTTACTACGCGTTATGCCCACATACAACAATCGCTTTTGTTCGTCCATTTTTTTGTTAAGCGGCCGATCGTCCTGCTCGTCTTTACGATAGGTAAAAATACTGGGAATATTCTCGTCTTCCAGCCCGCAAATAATGACTTTTTCAAATTCCAGCCCTTTGGCCGCGTACAGGGTTAACAGGGAAACCGCGTCGATCGGTTCCAAATTATCCTGTGAATTAATCAAAGCCATGAAGGCCAAAAACTCGCCAATGGCTTCATCGATGGGCCGTTTTCGATACTGAGCGGCCATGTGCAAGACCCGGTTGTAAAACTCCCGATCCGAATCGTAATGTTCGAGGGACAAATTATGGCTTAGCGTAAGCTTTTCCAATGTGTCGCGCAATACCGGCTCTTGCCCGGGAAAAGCATCGACAAAGGGTTTAAAAATGCGCGAATAGGGAGAAAGCAGTTTGTGAATGCCGGCGGCAAAAAGCAAACGATCTTCCCGCTCTTCCAAAGTATTTTCCAGAACATTGCCCAAGGCCGCAAATTCGGAAAAATCTTCACCGGCCGTTAATGTGTCGCGGCGTTTCACTTCTTTAATCAAACGTTGAAAAATTTTATGCAGAACAATCACATCGTCCAATGCACGATGACGGGTCCCCGCATCGAGTCGGTAGCGATAAGCCAGAGCATCGATGGAATTTCTTTCGTTCGGGAAAAGATTGCGTGCCAAAATCAAAGAATCGTAGCGCACATTTTTCAGGCGCGGCAGGCCCAATTCTTTGCTGTAGCGATCTAAAAATTTGAAATCGAAAGCATACCCGTTGTGGGCGATTAACAGATCCTGACCGATAAATTCAAAAAATTTCGGCAACACCTCATGGGGCGATGGGGCATTTTGTACATCCGCGTCACTAATATGGTGCACCGCTTGCGCCCCTGGTTTAATCGGAATTCCGGGATTAACCAATGTATTAAAACGTTCTTCGATTTTGCCGTCGCGCACGCGCACGGCCGCAATTTCAATAATACCGTCGCGCAAAGGATCACGTCCCGTGGTTTCCAGATCGAAAACCACATAATTTTTAAAAACGGGTTCTTCTTTGGGCACAATCTGTACCTGAAGCCAACGGAATAAAAGACTCAGGCTGCCCTTGCGTCCTTCTTCTTCATAGGCATACAAACGCACGTCATATTCCGAAACGGGTTCTCTCTTACACGGTTTTAAAAGCAAAACCAGATCATTTTGGCGGACATGAACTACACGGTCTTCCGTTAATTTTTGTACTTTAATGCCGAAGGCATTTTTCAAGAGACTCCGCGCCACAAAATTTATCTGCTCGTCCGGATGGTACACCCAAACCATGCGTTTGCCGCTTGCCAAATGGGCTTCTTTGCGTATCGGCAGGGGTTGCAAATACTTGTAATTCGTTTTTAAAACGGAAGAATGCAGCGTTTTCATGCCGTGCAAAATTTCCTGAATCAGGCGATCGAAAGTAAAAAATGTTTTCAAGTTTATCAGATTCGCAATGTGCCCGATGAATGTTTGCAGTTGATTTTTAACTTTTTGCCCGCTCAGTTCATCGGAAGCAAAATAATTGAGTGCCCCCCGCAAACTTTGGCCTTTTACTGCCCCCCATTGCAATATTTTTTTAGTCAAATGCTCGCCCAATTCCAGACGCATCAATTGCTCCAAAATTAAGGCATCCGAGGGATCTCGGATTAATTTCAAATACAAAAGCAGGCGCTTCATTAAAGGATGATCGGTTAGATTTTTACCTTCGGCCAGTTGAAAGGGAATACGTTCGTTGAGCAGATAATTGGCCAGTTGTTCTCCGATGCGATGAAACGGATACAAAACGGCTATTTCGTTGTAATCGATTTTTTGTTCGTCATGCCAATATTTAATCTTATTAATAATAAATTCGATTTCCTGACCTTCCTGATCAAAGAACAAAGCACTCAGGCGGGCCTGTTTCTCATTCACACTCTCGATGTTTTTGGACGGCTCGATACGCTCGGTTTCCTGAAGAACCAATTGGGCGGCATCGATAATGGATTGCCCGGAACGATAGTTCTGGCGTAACACCAACGGCTTTTTAATTTGAAAATCTTCCATAAAATCACGAATATTTTCCGGATTCGCCCCACGCCAGGAATAAATGGATTGGTCGTCATCGGCCACGACAAAAATATTTTTATGCTTCTCGGCCAATTTTTTGACAATGCGGTATTGGATGCGATCCGTGTCCTGAAATTCGTCCACCAGAATTGCCTGATACAAAAAGCGATATTGTTCCAGCACATCCGGAAATTGTTCGAATAATTCGAGTGTTAAGGTAAGCACCTGATCGAAATCGATTAAACGGTGGCGCTTCAAATGGCGCGAATATTCTTCAAACACCGAAGCCGAAAAACCGGGCAACGCCTTTCCCTTTAATCGGTAATTGGAAAAAGCCAAAAGAATGCCTTTTACTTTGTGCGCGATATCGGGAACGGCCCGACGCTTTAAAATTTCCGTTAACAAATTGCTTTGATATTCCTCATCACACACCGTAAAAAAGGGATCCAAATCTAACAATTGATAATTTTTACGTAACACCGTCAAACAAAAAGAGTGAAACGTCCCGCAAAATACGCGTTCGGCCCGTTCCTCAAGCATGTCCTGCAGGCGAATTTTAAGCTCATTCGCCGCCTTGTTGCTAAAGGTTAAAGCCAAAATTTTTTCCGGCGGAATGTGGTAGTTCTCGATGAAATAAACGATGCGGTGAATAATGGTGCGCGTTTTGCCCGTACCGGGACCGGCAATCAAAAGAACCGGCTCCCGGGGTTTGGTAACGGCTTGTTCCTGCTCGGGATTTAGCAATTTTCGTAAACTTTTAATATCCATAAACGGACTTCAGTTACTGATACCAAGGGGTAACGGATGTTCTTGCAAAAATAGTTTTGCCCTTATCTTTTTGGCGAACGCACTTTAGTTTTCCCTTCGTTAAAAAAAATCGGGTTGAAAAGTCGCCAAGATGTGTCCGTACCGATGTGAGACCACTTTAAAACAATACGCGCATCGCAAGGCATTTTAAAGAGCACCGCCTGAAAAAACAGCGGCAGCGGATTTTTAACCTGCACGTTTAAGATGAAAGGCTTTTCTCCCGTAAAAAGGCGCCTATTTTGCTGAATTGCACCTCAAAACCCTGAGCATCACGAAAGGCCTTGTAGCGGTTGCGGCTTTCCAGATGCTTTTGCTTCTCATAAATTTCCGCAAAATCCACGATTAAATCAAAGCCCTTCAGTTCATCATCGATCGGCAGGGCGTCGTACAGAATAAGGACATGGGATCGCCGCGGCAACAGTTTTGTCGTTACCACGACAGGCTCTTCTTCAAAAAGCGGCTCTTGCGGCCCGCCGAAATAAACCCCGTGCGGAATAAAGGAATCGGGCTTCCAAACCCACAGGTCCCGGCTCAATTGCAAAACAACATCCTTGCGTCCGGCAAAAATTTGGATTGTCTTGCCCTGCGCAAACAATTTCTCCGTAATATCGCAGACATAGCGATTCTTTCTGGGAACGGACAATTCGATGAAAACAACCTGCGTGTCCATTTACAAAAATTTTCCTATCTCAAGGCGAATGTCAAACGTCGAGTGATCTTTTCTGCCGGTAAAGGGTTTTTGGAACTTAATCACACGATACTGCAAACGCAACCCTAAAAAATACATGCTTTCCAAGGCAATATCAACACCGGCCGCCCCGAAAACACTCCAGGCCCAGCGGTATTCGTCCTTTTTCTTTTTATCCAGCGGAAAATTGATGCCGTACATGGGCCCCGCCCCCGCGGCCACAAACGGACGCAACGAATCATCAATTTTACGGGCTAACAAGCGTTTCTTAAAAGAAAACATCATGTCCAATACATAGGCGTTATTTTCTTTATTAATCGTCACCGGAATACCTGTCCATGGATCGATGATATCGATTTGATTTTCGTCCCGTAGCAGAAAAAAATCCGAGGCAAGTCCCACATGCCAAAAGTTTTTAAGAGGAAGCGAGTAAAATACACCCAGGCCGGTACCCAATTCCACCACACTAAAAGCCACTCCGCCTTGTTTGTAAACTTTCGGTTCGGGGTCTTTTAGCAAATACTTCTCGTACTGGGCGAAAATTTGCAACGGTGCCATTAAAAAAATCAACACAAAAATGACACGATATTTCAAATGAAACCTCCTTACTATTTCGCAAGCTATTTTTTTAATTCTTTCGGGCCTCTCCGGGTTCCTTAAAACAGACTGCATTGGTCCGATCCACTGCCATATTTTACCATCTTTCTTAAAGCGCTTAACATTTTATAAGGTAATAATATTTTGAATATTTTGTGCGCAATTTAACATTTTTTAAGGCTATAATTTTGATTTTTGTTTTTTAAAGGTTATTCCCTTTAAATTTCTCCTTCCTGAAACTCGTTTTGTGACGATTTTCCAGCAAAGCCGAATTGCCTCACTTATTTGCTCGGCTACAAGTTAACCGTTTTTTAGAAATAAAAAAACCCTTTCCTAAAGAGAAAAGGGCTTTGTTCATTCGTTTTTTTTCGCATGTCAGCGAAACATCGCCTTAATGGCTCCCCAGGTTCGGTAGATATCGGAAATACTCGGATGCACAATAAGCGAGGTTTCATCCAGCGGTTTGCCGTTTTTATCAACCGCACGAATTTTGTAGAAATAGACGGAAATATCTTTAAACATAATATTTTTGTCCGTGAATTCGTATTGAGAACCGGCGCCTTTGGGACGCAAGCGCGCCAATTCGATGTAATGTGCGTCGTTTGTTGAACGCAAGACGGCAAAATAATTGATCCCATCTTCGTTTTGTGTAACCCAGGTAATTTTTACCTGATTCCTACTGGGGACTGCCGAGCACTCCACGAATACATTATCCGCGAAAAGAAAGGAACCCGCCACTAACAGGAATGCCAAACTTAAAATGATACGACGCATATTACCGCAAATTTATTAATACATTGATATTTAAATATAAAATATTATTTTACAATGTCAAGATTTTTTTGACTTCAATGGCCTTGAATTCCCGCAAATCGGGGTAGAGTAAAATTAGGGAATCTGCAGCTATCCCGATTTTTTGAACGGTGAACAGCGAATCGCGCGACGTGCGGACTTTTAACGAATCGACCGGGCCGAAATAGCGCCGCGCTAAAAAGCTGCCGGCTTGCTTTCCCAGATCAATGTAACCGTCCACATAACGATCATCGCTCAAGCCCAATTGTTGATTGGGCACGACAATGGTGACCTGTTGTTTGCTTTTATCGACTTTCCACACGGCTCCTTTAATCTTTTCCTGACCGTAATGCAGCACCGCATTTAAATCCGGCTTTACATAGCCCATTTGCGCGCGGCTTAATGTCGTTTTAAGGATGAGATTCTCGCGGTTTTCAATGGTTAAAATCGGTTTGTTTTTAGGAATCGTATCGTTCAGCAAGTGATAAACGCGGCGCACCACCCCGTTTAAGGGGGCATGAAGATCAACCGTCGAGAAATTCCCCTGTGCCTGCAAGGGCCAAAGGCTAAGAATTAAATCACCGGAATGCACCCGGTCTCCGGGCTCAACCAAAAGCGAGACCAGTCTGGCTTTTAACGGACTTAAAACATCCACTCGCTTCCAGGCAATTAGCTTGCCTTCGATGGGAATGCGAACATCGAGCGTGTCGTGCCAAACAACGGCTTTTTGCCAGTGGCCGGTACTTTGCCCCCCTTTTGGGCCCGAATCTTTGTCACGGCAAGCGAAAACGATCAATACAAACAGGAGACCCCAAAAAAATGATTTCATACGAACCGTTTCTTTCTTAATTTTACTGCGGAAATTCAAATTCCGATGTCAAAGGTTATTTTACTGATTGTTGATAAAGATTTCCACAATTTCGCAGGGTGATCTTGCATTTAGGGGAATAATCACATAGTTTTCGGCTTTTTAAAAACAGAGACATTAGCCAAAGGAGATATCGCGTGAAACAATATGATGTTGCTATTATCGGATCAGGGCCGGGCGGTTATGTGGCCGCCATCCGCGCCGCTCAATTGAAACTGAAAACCGTTATTATCGAACGGGATCGCCTCGGAGGCGTGTGTTTGAACTGGGGCTGTATTCCGACCAAAGCCTTGCTTAAAAGCGCCGAACTTTTTGATGAAATTTCCCATGCCAAAACTTTCGGCATTCAGGTAGAGACGGCCCGGGCGGACTTCCCGGCGATCATTAAACGAAGCCGGCAGGTAGCCGATATGAATTCCAAAGGGGTCGATTTTTTAATGCGCAAAAACAATGTGGACGTGCTGTACGGCACCGCCACCTTTGAAACCCCGCATTCGCTTATCGTCAGCGATGCACAGGGAAAAACGCAAACCGTAGCAGCCGATCACATCATCATTGCCACCGGAGCCCGTCCCAAAAACATTCCCGGTGTCGAGGTGGACGGCGAACGCATTATTGACAGCAAAACCGCCATGACATTGGAAAAACAGCCCGAATCTTTAGCCATTATCGGGGCCGGAGCCATTGGTGTTGAATTTGCTTATTTTTACGCCACATTAGGCACCAAAGTGACCCTGATCGAAATGCTTGACCATATTTTGCCTTTGGAAGACGAAGAGATCAGCGCGGTAGTTGCCCGAAATTTTAAACGCAAAAAGATCACCATGCACACCTCAACCATGGTTACGAAGGTCGAAAAACAGGAGAACGGCGTTGCGATTCATCTTAAAAATGGAGACAAAGAAGAACACCTCACAGCCGAAAAAGTTTTGCTGGCCGTTGGTGTGCAGGGTAATGTCTCCGGATTAAATCTGGAAAAAATCGGCGTTACGCACCGTCAGGGATTTATCGAAGTCAATGACTGGTACCAAACAAACGTAGCCGGTGTTTACGCCATCGGTGATATTATCGGGCCGCCTTTATTGGCTCATGTGGCCTCCCACGAAGGACTGGTTTGCGTCGAAAAAATTGCCGGATTGTCCCCCCATGCCCTCGACTACAACAGTATTCCGGCCTGCACCTATTGCCAGCCTCAGGTGGCCAGTATCGGTCTTAGCGAACAACAGGCCAAAGAACAGGGTTACGAAATCAAGATCGGCCGATTCCCCTACACGGCTTCGGGTAAGGCGCGGGCCATCGGGGCCAGAGACGGGTTGGTCAAGCTGATTTTTGAAGCCAAATACGGCGAGCTTTTGGGAGCACATATTGTGGGGAACGAAGCCACCGAGCTGATTGGCGAACTGGGCATTGCCAAAACTTTGGAAGCCACGCCCGAAGCCCTGTTCGGTACCGTTCATGCGCATCCGACTCTTTCGGAAATGATTATGGAAGCCGCCGGCGACGCACAGGAACGTGCCATTCATATTTAGTACCTGATAAATTATCTTCTGTCATTTTTGGGCAAAAATTTTTTGGTACCGGCTTTGCCGGGTGGGGAAGAAGGGTGATTGGCTCAATGTCGCTTCCTATTTTTTAAATCCGCTTTACCCCAAGCGGATTTTTTATTTTCGTGCGCTCGTTTCTTTTATCCATTGGGCTATGTCCTTAATAACCCGCAGAGCCACATGCCCGCGTATTTCGTACATGGCAGGGGAGGGAATGCCCGGAACTTTCATGAACAGGTGATTTAAATCGGGGTAAAAGACAAAACGGCTTTGAGAATCGTTTTTCAAATAACGTTTCCATAATACAAAGTCTTTTTTAGTAACCTGATAATCTTTACCGCCCTGCAAGACTAAAACCGGTTTGTGCAAACACCCGGCGACCTTCTGCAAATCGTATTGCGCCAGGTCTTTCCAATACGCCGGAGGCGCCCCCAGTACCATGGCCAAAGGATCGGTGTTATTCCAATACTTTGGCGATTGCACCAGAGCCGTTAAAGAATCGATCTCGCGCAATTTTCGCCGTTCCGTTCTGTCAATTTTCCCGTCCAAAGAAAAAATGGTGCGGTACTGCTCACGTATTAAAACCGGCAAAGGTCGCGCCGCACCGGCCATGATAATAAATCCCGCAGCGCAAGGACATTGCCGGGCGATACGCGGTATCAGGTAGCCTCCCAGGCTGTGCCCCAAAAGAAATACTCTGTCTGGATCGACCTTTTTGAATTCCTTTAAAAAACGAGCCGCCGTTAGGGCATCATCGATTGTTTCGTCCTGTACCGTAAACTTACCTTTTAATAAACGTACGATGTTCGGAAACACGTAGGTGCGTTTGTCAAATCGCAAAACCGCAATGCCGCGCGAGGCCAGTCCCAAGGCCAGATCTTTGAATGGCTTATTCGGGCCGATCGTTTCATCACGGTCACCCGGGCCAGAGCCGTGGAGCAAAATAACGGCGGGGAAAGGTCCCGCGCCGTTAGGTAAACTTAATGTAGCCGGTAAATGCCATTTGTTGGGTAGCTTCAAGGTGTCGATTTCGGTAAAGGCCCGTGGATTTACATAAGATGGCATTTTGTACGATCCGCTCTCCTGATGCGGCACAAAAAACAAGCCGGCGATTTTGTTCTTACTATCGAACACCATTTTAGCGTCCAGCTTTCCCTCTTTGAAAACACATGTTACGTAAACCACATGATAGCCCTGCACTTTTTCCGTACGCACGGCACCCTGTTCTTGAAAAGCGCCCATTTGCTCTTGCAGAGTCTTCCACATATTTTCAAGCTTTTTGGCCGGCAGAGCGCTTTTCATGGTGGCATCAAAATAGGTCAGGGCACTGTCGTACTGGCTCTGCTGCAACAATTGCAAAAAACTGTGCGCGTGTGCAACGGGCACCTTCCATTCGTCCGGGGCTTTTGCCGTTTGCGCCTGCAGGATTGAAATCAGCAATAAACTGCCGAGCAGGCTAATAAATAAAGCCTTCATACGAACTCCTTTCACGTTTGTACATTGGTATCTTACGATACGGATTTATTTATTTTTAACAAAAAGCCGTTTCCTTTACAAAAACAACGGTAAAAGCAGCAAAAACAAAATGGCAATTAAAATTAAAACCGCCCAAACGTTGCAGAAATTAATGGTCCAGCCCACGCCAATGCGCTTTTCCACAAAAAGCGCCGGATCGTTTTTATTGCAGTAAAAAATTCCAGCAATCCAATAACGATCGTCATCCCGCATGGCTTTGATTGTGTCTTTGCTTGCCTTCGTGTCCGTTTTTAAGCGGTAACCGGATTGGCCGGTGTAAATAGCCAATCCGATGGTGGCCGTAACAAGAATGGCGGGGAAAGCCCAAACCAGCCATGTGTAAAAATATCCGAGCAGGATGGCGTAAGAAAAATAGAAAAAGTAAAGGGACATTAATAGCGCCACAACCAACACATAAACCGACCAAATGTAACGGAAGCGGCGATCCTGCCGAAGTGATATTTCGGGCGCAGAGGGATCGATTTCCTGCCTGGCCCGCCTGATGACGAAAAAAATTCCCAGCATTAATAAGACGATGCCGAGTGAAATAAACGGCAAGCGGTTTACCGCCCACCAGCTTTTTTGCACAAAACGATCGGCCTGGCCCTGTAAATTGTAATGCACGGCCAGGCGTTGCGGGAAATGTTCGTATTGTTTGTTGACAAAAACAAAATGGGCCGCAACCAGACCCAAAGGCAGAAGGAACCAGCGGGTCGGAATAGTTAACCGACCTTGCCTAAACGCCGTGTCGATCGTGGTAACATTTGGTGGCGCGGAAACATCTTTTAAAATATCCTTTTTCCAGCGGAGGGCTTTCCGGTTAAAATAATAGATGACGGCCCAATAAAGAATAATTTGCCCGAAAATGAGACCTTCAAACAATACGTCGCTGAAACCGTATTCCAAAATTACAAGGCTTGGCGCAAGGTACACTAAAAATGCGGCCGAAACAAAATAGCGGTATCGGCGCTTTAAAATTTTCACAAAAGATTGTGCTTCGCTTCCCGTTGGCAAACGCACACCGAATAAAATGGAACGTTTCATGAACAGGGGAATAAGTAAATTTATTCCGTAAATCAAAACGGAAATCGCAGCGTAAACGAATAAATTAATCATCACTCCCTCCCGTAATTTGATCATAAAGGGAATTGCACATGTTTTGGATTTCTTCCTTAGACAAACCGTAGCAGATGGCTTTGGCTATTAAAGGCTTTATTTTCCCCTGCAGCTCTTCTTTTTGCCGGGCGGTGGCTTTTTGCGGCAGGGAGGGCACCACCGCTCCTTTGCGCCGATCGTTTGCTAACAGGCCATCTGCTTTTAACTGATTGTAAGCCTTGTTGATGGTGTGTAAATTAACACCCAGGTCTTCGGCCATTTGGCGGATGGATGGTAATTTTTCCCCGGGTTTTAAAGCACCGGAAGCAATGCCGATTACGATTTGTTCTTTTAATTGTTCATAGATGGGGGTTTCCGAATTGAAATCCACGGAAATCAGCATGCGGCCTCCATTTATTTGTTATATGACAAATATAACAAATAAAAAATCTTTGTCAAGCACTTCAAGCGGCAACGGAAAATAACCTTGTATTTCTAAAGGCTGCCTTTAATTTTTACCTTGTATTTTTAAAGGGGTTAATAATATTGGTTGTGTACAGGGTCGTGTCAAAAATGGTTTCGAAGTAAAAAAGAAAAATTAAAAAGGAAAAAGCGAGGCCACCGGTTGGCACCGATTTCATTTTTCTAAAACAGAATCATTCGTTTTAAATTGTGCTTTTTTGGTTTTTATTCTGTGAAAATCTGCGAGATCAGCGCGAAATTTTTTAGCCACTGATCGGACACAGATTAACACTGATTTTTTTTCTAAATTAAAATCTATTCGTCAAACAAACTCAATTGCTCGGCCGAACCTTTGGCCTGAGGCGGCAGCGAATTTTCCTTCTCTT
>CAZHIZ010000015.1:0-5318 GCA_964532875.1 uncultured Caldithrix sp.
GAATATTCAACGTTAACGGTTTTAATGCAAGTAAAACTGTGCAAATCCTGTGCCTGATCTTTCCCTGGCTTTGCTTGACATTGTGCGCATTACTTTTTAATATGTAATACTTTGTTGATTGAATTTTAAAGGTTTAAATAATTTTTTTTTTCATCTTTGCGGATTTTTCAAAATGAAACCGATCAAACTCCTCATGAAACAAGGAGAACCATTTATGATGCACCACTCAAAAGCTTTTATTCCGCGTTTTAGAATAATTACCATCTTTTTAATCGTCTTTTCCACGTTTGCATTCGGGCAGCAAATGCGCTGGTACAAACATTATTTTGCCGGATTGCAGGCCATGAAGAACGCTCGTTATCAGGTGGCGGCAAAGCATTTCCGATCTTGTTTGCGGGTTAAGAGTGCAGATAAAAAGAAAATCAGGGCTTTCGGAACGGTTTTCATGGAATACTATCCTCATCGCGAATTGGGAATTTGTTTGTATTATTTGGGACAACCGGAAGCGGCGAAAAAACAGTTGCGCATTTCGTTGCAACAGGCTCCTACCCAACGGGCTCGCGAATATCTGGCCAAGATCGAATCCGGCGATGTGATTTCGGGAACAGCCTCTTCAGAAAATAGGGCCAACTTGAATGTCGTCTCGCCGCCAACCGGCTCCAACCGTCCTGCAACAACAGCTCAGGCATCGAATAGCGATCACAATGCCGCTGCTTCTGAATCTACGGGGGAAATCGGTGAGCGCATGAGTATTGCCGTTTTACCGTTTTCCAGTCAGGGGATTGGCGGAGAATTAAACGGGGTGGATTTGTTAGATAAACTAATTACCGCTTTCGTCCATTCAAAACGCTTTAAGGTTATCGAACGGGCCCAATTGGAGAAAATATTGAATGAACAAAAGTTGGGACTCAGCGGTATCGTCGATGCCAATACGGCGGCCGAAATCGGTAAAGGTATTGGTGTGGATGCGGTTGTTCTGGGCAGTATTACCCGGGCCGGCAATTCCTTGAGTATCGACGCCCGGCTCATCGATACGGAGAGTGCCGCTATCATTTCCGCCCAAACGGCTTACAGCGATCGCATATCCATGTACAATATTGCACAAATGGTTGAGAATCTCAGTCGAAAATTCAAACAGGATTTACCGGTGGTAAAGGGCCTGGTGATTAATATTAACGGCTCGCAGTTAACACTGGATTTCGGTGCCAACAAAAATGTTAAAAAGGGAATGAAAGTGATTGTTTATCGGGAGGGTGATCCCATTGTGCATCCGGTAACCGGTAAAGTGATTGGACGAATGATTAATCAGGTTTGTGTGGCGCGCATTACGGAGGTTATGCCGGGCTATTCTTTGGCGGAAATAGAAAGGACATTCGCCGGAAATCCGCAAAAATTGGACAAAGTAATCACAAAATAATCTGAGTGTTAAGGCTTTAATTTAAGCGGAGGAATCATTATGAAAACGATTATGGCTACTATTCTTGTACTTATTCTGGGATTTTCCAGCATGAGTTTCGCCCAGTTCGGGCAGGTATCGCGTCAGCCGCAAATCGAAGTGTTCGGCGGTTTGGCGGTACCTCTATCGCCCAAAGATTTTTCGGATTATTACAAAGTAGGCTTAAGTTTGCACGGGCAATATGTGATGTTTCCCACGCCCAAACTGGGGGTTAGTTTTGCCTTGGCTTTCGAAGGATTTAGCTTTGACGGGGACAAATTCATGCAGGATATTCAGGCCAGCGATCCTTTTACGGATTATTCCGGGGTTACAGCGGAAGGCTCGGCGAATATTATTGAATTCGGTGTTGGAGTCCGTCCCTATTTAACCTCGCCGGAAGCCAATATGCAAGTGTTCCTTTACGGAATGGCTACCTACAATATCTTAAAAACGAAAAGCGATCTTTCTTACAACGGTACCAATTTTTATTCCGGAGAAGACAAAGAAAATAAATTCGGAATTGCCGTAGGCCCCGGTATCGAGATTCCCCTGAACGACACGATGAACCTGATCGGTCAAGGAGTATTCCGTTACATTTTCACTTCCGATGAAGGGACTTCTTTTTTGGGAATTACGACGGGTATGGTTTTTTAAATTTTAGTGTGGAAATGAAAATCGGGCCGGCCTGATACCGACCCGATTTTTTCTGACAATTTGCCAACTGCCCTTTGTCGCAGGCAAAGAGGAATTCCATATTTCCAAGGTTAGGAAAGATATTATGTGCAGCAGATGTAGTTTTGTGCTAAGCGCTTCGGCGTTGCTTTTGCTTTGGCTTAATTTTTTGTCGGCACAAAGTAAACGTCCAATGTGGATCGAGCAACGCCCCGAATCTTCCGAATATTACATTGGGATCGGCTATGCCTCCAAGACGGAACATCCTACGGATTTTCAGAAGGCGGCCAGAGACAATGCCTTGAGCGATATTGCTTCGCAAATTAAAGTGCGCATTAACAGCGATTTTTTACAAAAGGTCGTTGAACAGGGCGGCGTGGTCAGTGACGACATCAAATCGTTTGTGCATTCTTCGACCAAAGCCGATTTGGAAGGTTACGAGCAGGTAGACAGCTACGAAACGCCCACGGAATATTGGGTTTATTATCGCCTTTCTAAGGCTAAATACAAGGCCTTAAAGGAGGCACACCTTAATAAAGCCAGGGCACTTTCATTGGATTTTTTTCGCAAAGGACGTCAGGCGGAAAAGAAAGGCGATGTGGCCAAGGCATTACTTTTTTATTTCCAATCAATTCCGCCGATTGAGAAATACGTAAACGAATCGCTGGAAGCGGAAATAGACGGACAGCATATTTATTTGTTTAACGAAATTTACGCTTCGTTACAGCGTTTGCTCGGTGCTTTGAAATTGGAAGCACTGGATCCCGAAGTTCAGGGGAAACTGGGGCGTCCGCTTGCTAAACCGTTACGGGTACGGGTCACATTTGCAAGGCAAAGTTCGAGCAGAGCCGTACGCAATATGCCGGTTGTGTTTTCATTTACTCGCGGTGACGGCGATTTAATCACCCGCGCTTTTAGCAATGCGCAGGGGGTAGCTGTCACGCGTATTTTGCGCCTTACATCTGCGGATCCCTTGCAAATTGTTCAGGCGACAATCGATTTAAAGAAGATGGTGAACGAGGAAAATCCTTCGATTGTTTTAAAAGGAATCATGAGTAGTCTGGTGGCTCCGAGTACCCGGTTTTTGATTCACGTAGCCGGATTGACGGCCTTTGTGCAAACCGATGAGCGCTGCCTGGGGAAACCCGTTTCCGTTAAACAATTGGAACCGGCATTGAAAAATGCGCTTGGTAACCATGGATTTACCTTTAGTCCGACGGCAGCGAAGGCCGATTATTTAATTAAGGTAAAAGCCAGTGCCCGGCAAGGGGCCGAAATGTACGGTTTGCATTCCGCATTTGTCAATCTGACGTTTTCCGTAATCGATTTGAAAACAGGACAGGAAATTTACAAGAGTGCTTTGGATAATGTAAAAGGGATCGACTTAACGTATGAAAGGGCGGGCCTGAAGGCATTGGGCAATGCCGCCCGTAAAATCGATGAAAAATTGATTCCGGGTTTCTTGCAGAAGATCAGCTCGAAGCACTGAATCCACAATGCATTATTCTTCTTTGATAATAATCCCGGTAAACGGCAGGCTACCGGGGTTTTTTGTTTAAAAGCCTACTTTGTAATTAAAAGAACTCCATTTGCCATACGTATTTTTGAACGAAATCATCTTTTTAAGTATATTCCTTTTTTTAATTTCGAAAGTCATAAGCAAAGGAGTGGCTATGTTTAAAAATCATCCGAAAGGTTTGGCAACGCTCTTTTTTACCGAAATGTGGGAACGGTTCGGTTTTTACACCATGTTGGCTGTCTTTGTGCTGTACATGGACGAAGTATTCCATTGGAGCGACGCTTACAAAGGGCAGGTGTACGGACTGTATTTGGCATTTGTTTATTTTACTCCTATTGCCGGGGGATGGATTGCCGATCGTATTTTGGGCTATCGGTTGACGATTAAGTTGGGTGCGATTATTTTAGGAGTAGGGTATCTGTTACTGGCCTTTTCGAATCCGGCGCGCATCTGGCTTTTCTTTTTGGCGCTAATTGTTTTGGTCATCGGTAACGGTCTGTTTAAGGCCAATATTTCCGTTTTGGTCGGGAATTTGTATCCTCTGGGAAGTCCGTTAAAAGATCCGGGTTACAATATTTTTTACATGGGCATCAATTTGGGCGCTTTTGTGGCTCCCCTGGCCGCCACGGCTCTGCATAATTATTTCGGAACGTATCAGAGTGCTTTTGCCGCCGCTTCGGTAGGCATGTTCCTTTCGCTAATTGTTTTTGAAGTGTGGAAAGGAAACTACATGCAAGCGGATCATGCTTCGGCCGCGGCTAAAGCCGATGATAGCGTAAAAGAAGAACGTGTTTCCCCGGAGCAGGAAAAAGAACGCATCATCGCTTTGCTAACGATTTTTGCCATTGTCATTTTCTTCTGGATGTCCTTTCATCAAAACGGATTTGCTTTAACCTTATTTGCCAAACGTTCGGTTGTGAAATTGGCCTGGTTAAAACCGGAAACATACGCTACGTTTAATCCGCTTTTTATTTTGATTTTAACGCCTTTTGTGGTTTCGCTGTGGAACTATTTACATAAACGGGGTAAAGAACCTTCCACGCCGGCCAAAATAGGTTTGGGCATGTTTATTTCGGCCTTGGCCATGATGGTTATGGTGGTGGCTTCGTTAATGGGCGGTAATGCCGATGCCAATAACATGTCTCCTATGTGGCTTATTTCCACCTATTTTATCATTACGTTCGGTGAGTTGTGTTTAAGCCCGATGGGTCTATCTTTTGTCTCCAAAGTGGCTCCGCAACGCATGCGCGGTCTCATGATGGGCGGTTGGTTCGGTGCAACGGCGATCGGAAATTATCTTTCCGGCTTTATCGGCGGTTTTTACAATAGACTTTCGCATGCCGAGTTTTTCGGTATTCTCACCGTCCTGTTGCTTATTTCGGCCTTGATGGTACGCTTGTTGTTACGCAGATTGGAACACGCAACCCGCGGTACCTGATCGTTTTTTATCTTGGCCAATAGTGGCTCATTTTAGCCGCCTTTTGTTGAGTTACGAAGGCAGGGTTCTCTCGATACACTTCCCGCCACAGGCGGGAAGCACTCGAGAACCGATTGCCCTTGCGGTATGGGATTATTTTTGGGCGTTTATTTTACCCGCCGTTAAAACGGCGGGCTATTCTCGTTCGTCCCCGACGAGACGGAATATGTGCTACACAATGCAATGGATAAATAATTAGTTCCCAGTTCTTCCGC
>CAZHIZ010000015.1:5418-39965 GCA_964532875.1 uncultured Caldithrix sp.
CGGAATATGTGCTACACAATGCAATGGATAAATAATTAGTTCCCAGTTCTTCCGCCTTTGGCGGAATCCCGCTATTGCGGTACCAGTTCTCCCGCAAAAAGCCTGATTGTAAATTCGTCAGTAGCCAAATCTTCGCTCCGTCAATTGCCGGATCTTCGATTCGTCAATAGCCGAATCTTCGATCCGTTGGTGGTCGGGGGCTTATCTGCTGTGAAGATGCATCAAGGCAATGCGAGCACAGGTCTCTCGATACGCCCCGCGCCACAGGAGGGAAGCACTCGAGAACCGATTTGTGCCGTTCTTACAACCGAACCATTTAATTTTCATCTTCTGCTCTTAACTCTTCACGAAAATCATGTTTCGAATCCGGTTGCTGGCGAACCTGTTTCATGCCTACCTTTACGCAAGGCGGGAACCGCTGCCAGCCATCAAATTGTTTGTGCCTCATCCTGCTAAAGGCTTATGTCCAGAGTATTTCCTATTTGAAATTTTTAAAATGGAAAAGGGAAGCGATTGCCACAGAGCGGCGAACCTGTTGTAATAGACGGGTAAATATTAAATCTCATTAACTGTCACGGGCTGGGGGAAGTTCAAACCAAAATAACTTGCACACCGTTTTTTTCAAGTGTTGTTTTTTCGTCCTCGGGAATGTTGTGGTCCGTAATGACGTAATGAATTTTATCCATGGGGGCGATAAAGGCAAAACTGCGTTTTTTGAATTTACTGGAATCGGTCACCACATAAGTCTCGCGTGAAATTTCAATCATAATGCGGTTCAGGTAGGCTTCTTCGGCATTGGGTGTAGAGACACCGTAGCCGGCGTCGATACCGTCGACCCCTAAAAAGAATTTGTCGCAATAATAGTTGCGAATGGCATTTTCGGCCATGGGTCCAACCAAAGAAAGAGCGTTTTTACGTAAAATACCGCCCGGAACGATGACCCGAATATTTTTGTACTCGGCCAATAATTGTGCAATGTTCAGAGCATTGGTAATCACGGTCAGTTCATTAAATTGTCCCAGATGTTTGGCGATTTCCATGGTGGTGGAACCGGAATCCAAAATGATGGTATCGCCGTCCTGAATGAGTTCGGCGGCTTTTAATCCAATGGCCTGTTTTTGCTTGAAGTTGCGTTTGGTTTTCTCGTGGAGTTTAAAATCGATTCCCACGCGTTGAGGGCGGATAGCCCCTCCGCGGGTACGGATGAGAATGTTCTTTTTTTCAAGTTGGGCCAAATCGTTGCGGATCGTTACGGGACTGACGCCGAACAACTTGCTAAGCGTTAGAACCTGCACCTGGCCGTCTTGCTCTAACATTTCCGATATTTTGGCTCTGCGTTGAATGGTCAGGTCTTTTTCTTCGGATACGTGTACCATGTTTTTGGAACCTTTCGAAAATTTTTGTAATGACATAATAATAAAAAAATCTTACTTTAGAAGCAAATCGCATTTAATCGTTTAATAAATAGATAATTATGGCAAAAAATAAAGAATTAAAAAAATAATTGACAGGATAAAAAATGAATATTATCTTTAAAAAGAAAGGAAAAGAAAATAATAATAAGGAAACGAAAGTAATGAAATCTTTCCCAATGCTTGATGAAGGGCAGCTTAAAAAGCTTGGCGCTTACCATACGGCTGTGGAAATTTCCGGTCAGCCTCAACTTTGGCTTAAAACCTATCTCTATTTATTCAATATTCGCCATTCATTACAAAAATTTTTAGAACCCATTCTCTCCAAGCCCGATTTGCAGGTCATATTTACAGGGGCCGGTACTTCGGCGTACATCGGGGATGTATTGCAATCGGTCTTTCAAAAAAATACGGGATTGGTGGCGCGTTCCATCGCTACAACCGATGTGGTGACGCATCCCGAGTATTTTTTCATAAAAAAGGTACCCACTTTGTTAGTTTCATTTGCCCGATCCGGAAACAGCCCGGAAAGTGTAAAGGCTGTGGAGCTGGCCAACGAGATGTGCGAGGAAGTTTATCATTTGATCATTACCTGTAATCCCGAAGGGGAATTGGCGCAAAAGGCCGGCAGAGCCAACTATTTTGTCTTTTTGTTACCGCCGGAGTCCAATGACCAAAGTTTAGCCATGACGGGCAGTTTTAGCTCCATGTTAATGAGCGGTATTTTGATTTCCCGTTTGAATGAATTGGAGGCAATGCAGGCGCAAGTTCGTTTGGCGGCCCATTACGGGCAAATTATTTTAAACAATTATGCCCGTTCTTTGAAAGAGGCGGCCGAGCTTAATTTCGATCGAGCCGTGTTCTTGGGCTCCGGGCTTTTTCAGGGAATTGCGCGTGAATCGCATTTGAAATTACAGGAATTGACCGACGGGCGGGTGATTTGTAAGTTCGATACGTTTCTCGGATTTCGACACGGGCCCAAAGCGGTTATTAACGATCGGACCTTGATGGTTTACATTTTCTCCAATAATCCTTATGCGCGCCTGTACGAGAGGGATTTAGTGCGTTCGATTTACAAAGGGCAAAAAGGCGTATTGGGTATCGGTATTGCCGAACATTCCTTGCCGGAAGTAGAAACCGAATTACAAATCGTTTTGTCCGATGAAAACGGCTATCTGGATGAAGCGTTTTTGGCTCCGGTTAGTGTGCTGCCGGCCCAAATTTTAGGGTTTTACAAATCATTGCATTTTAATTTAAAACCGGATTCTCCATCCGAGAGCGGCACCATTACGCGGGTGGTACAAGGGGTGACTTTGTACCCTTTTAGTGAACAAAGTGTGTGAGTTTTCAATGAAACATGCCTTGCAGGAAATAATCGAACGTCATAAAAAAGGCATGCCCGTAGGCGTGTATTCCGTTTGTTCGGCCAATCCTTTTGTTTTACGTGCGGCCGCAAGACAGGCAAAGGAATCCGATTCTTATCTATTAGTGGAAGCGACCTCCAATCAGGTGGATCAATACGGCGGATATACGGGCATGAAGCCAGCGGATTTTGCCTTAATGGTACGGAGAATTGCCACCGAATGCGCTTTGCCCGAAGAGCGATTGATTTTAGGGGGCGATCATTTGGGGCCTAATCGTTGGCGCCATTTGAATCCCGAAGAGGCTATGGCCCGGGCACGGGAGCAAATTAAGTGTTACGTTGAAGCCGGATTTAGCAAGATTCATCTGGATGCAAGCATGCCTTTGAAAGGAGATTCCTCGAAATCGGGTTCCCCTTTATCTGCGGAATTGGTGGCGCAACGCAGTGCGGATTTGTGCGTAGTGGCGGAAGAGGCCGCCCGAAATTTTTCAAAGAGAGAATTAAAACCGGTTTATGTGATCGGGACGGATGTACCGGTGCCGGGCGGAGCAGTCGGTAGTCTGGAGACGGTTCGCATTACACCGGTGGAAGAGGTAAAAGAAGTTTTGCAGCAAACGCAGGAGGCTTTTTTTAGCAAGGGTCTGCAGGATGCGTGGGAACGTACAATTGCCGTGGTGGTTCAGCCTGGGGTGGAATTTGGCAACGATCATATTGCAGACTACCAACGGGAGTATGCGCGGGAATTGAAACAATTTATTGAAGCTGAACCGCAATTCGTTTATGAAGCCCATTCCACCGATTATCAAAACCGGGAAGCCTTAAGAGCCATGGTGGAAGATCACTTTGTCATTTTGAAGGTTGGGCCGGCTTTAACATTTGCTTTACGGGAAGCTGTTTTTGCCTTATCTTTTATGGAAGATATTCTGGCGGAGGGGAATCGGGCCTTGAAGCCTTCGAATATGCGTAAGGTTTTAGACCGAGCTATGCTCCGTAATCCCGAATATTGGCAAAAGCATTATGGAGGAACAAAAGCGGAGAAAGCTCTGGCGCGGCGCTTCAGTTTTAGCGATCGAATTCGATATTATTGGCCGGAACCCGAAGTGCAGCAAGCTTTACAGAAATTATTGAGTAATTTACGCGTTTTTCTGCCCCCTTTAAGTTTAATCAGTCAATTTATGCCCGCGGAATACGAGGCATTACGTCGCAGGGAAATCGAGCTTGATCCGGAAACATTGATCGATCATAAAATCCGTTCGGTATTGAAGGATTATGTTTTTGCTACCAGTTCGAATACGGCAGAAGGAAATTCAGTTGTGCAACCTTTATTAAAGGAACCGGCATGAAGAATAAAAAACCGTGGTTGATTTATGCCATTATTACAACCACCTTTTGGGGCGTGTGGGGTGCTTTAATCGAATTACCGGAAAAGGCGGGATTTCCCGCGACACTCGGTTATTCCGTTTGGGCTTTAACCATGATTATTCCTGCGGTTATTGCTCTTGCTCTGGTGGGGTGGAAGTTGGAACACGACCGACGTTCGATTTTTTTAGGGCTGGTGATCGGTTTTACCGGGGCCGGCGGTCAATTGGTGCTGTTCGAAGCTTTGCGTTCGGGCCCGGCCTATCTTGTTTTCCCCTTTATTTCACTTTCGCCGGTTGTAACCATTTTGTTGTCGTACGTTCTCTTAAAAGAACGGGCCAGTTTCCGCGGCTGGATCGGGATTGTGCTGGCGTTGATTGCCATTCCCTTGCTTTCGTATCAGTCGGCCAACGGTGACGGGAGCCGCGGGTATTTATGGATTATTCTGGCCTTGATCGTCTTTTTAGCCTGGGGATTTCAGGCATACGTGATGAAATTCGCCAATAAAACCATGAAGGCCGAAAGTATTTTTTTCTACATGACGGTGACCGGTATTTTACTTATTCCTTTTGCTTTGTGGATGACGGATTTTTCGCAGCCGATCAATTGGGGATTTACAGGGCCGTGGTTGACGGCTATGATCCAGATTTTAAATGCGATCGGCGCTTTGATGCTGGTGTATGCTTTCCGGTACGGTAAAGCTATGATTGTTAGTCCCATGACCAATGCTTTGGCGCCGGTGATTACGATTATTATTTCGCTTTCCATCTATCGGGTTATTCCGCAACCGATTATTATCATGGGAATGATTCTGGCGATTGTCTCTGCCTTTTTGTTGGCTATTGAGGAAGAATAAATAAGTCGTTTTGGTTTTGTGTCTTAAACGGAAGTAATTATGGATAAGAAAAAGTATGATGTGATTGTGGTCGGTGAGCTTAATGTCGATTTGATTTTAAATAAGATCGATGGCTTTCCTGAAGTCGGAAAAGAAAAATTGGCTTCGGAAATGACTTTGACTTTGGGTAGTTCTTCGGCCATCTTTGCCAGCAATTTAAGCGCACTGGGCGCACGGGTAGCCTTTTTGGGGAAAGTCGGCCGGGATCAATTCGGTGAGTTGGTGATTGAAAGTCTAAAAGAAAAAGGTGTGAGTACCGAGCTGATTATTCGTGATACCCACTTGAATACCGGTGCCACAATCGTGCTGAATTATGGTGAAGATCGAGCCATGATTACGCATCCCGGCGCCATGGAGCATTTGACGCTTGCCGATATATCAGCGGATAAGGTTAGTCTTGGGCGTCATCTTCATTTTTCATCCTATTTTTTACAACCCGGGATTAAAAAGGATGTGGGGCGGTTGTTCAAGATGGCTAAGGATTTGGGCCTCACGACGTCTTTTGATATGCAATGGGACCCGGCGGAAAAGTGGGATTTGGATGTGGATGATGTTTTACCGTTTGTGGATGTGTTTTTCCCCAATCGGCAGGAATTGATTCATTTAACGGGTCAGGTCAATATAAAAGAGGCGATCACTGCATTGGGAAAGGCCGTTCATACCGTTGTGGTGAAGATGGGCAATGAGGGATCGATTTCTTTTGACAACGGTAAAGATCTGAAGATTCCTGCCTTCCGCAATGAGCGGGTTGTGGATGCGATCGGTGCTGGTGATAGTTTTAATGCGGGCTTTGTGTTTAAGTATATTCAGGGTGCCACTTTGGAAGAATGTCAACGGTTCGGTAATTTGTGCGGGGCCATTAATACGACTGAAGCCGGCGGGACAACGGCTTTTCGGGATTTTGACTCGATAGCGCACATTGCTCGTGAACGTTTCGGTGTGGAGCTGTAGGGAGAGGCGGAAAGATGGGGATCGGAGATTTGAAGTCGACTCTTAAAGAGATGCAGCAGGGTGGCCGTGCTCTTTTGGCGGCTAATTTTTACAATTTGGAAACATTGCAGGGCATTGCCCGTGCGGCTTCGGAATTGAACGAACCGATTATTTTGCAGCTTACCCGGGGTTCGATTGAATATATCGGTTTGCAAACCGCGGTTTCGATGGCTCGATCGGTGATTTACGAATACGGATTGCAAGCCTGGCTGCATCTGGATCACGGGGATTCTTTAGATTTGGTTAAAAGGTGTCTGGATGCCGGATTTGATTCGGTGATGATCGATGCCAGCGATCGATCGTTTGAAGAAAATGTGGATGTGACAAAGCAGGTGAAGGAGTTGGCTCAAAAATACGGGGCAACAGTTGAAGCCGAATTGGGCTATGTGGCGAAACTAGGACAGTCGCAGTCGACTTTGGGATTTACCGACGCGCAAGAGGCACGACGTTTTGTACAGGAAACGGATGTGGATATGCTGGCGGTGGCCATCGGTTCGGCTCACGGATTTTATCAACATGAACCGGCTTTGGATATGAAAAGATTGCAGGAAATTCGTTCGCTAACGAATGTTCCTTTGGTTTTGCATGGTGGGTCAGGGATTCCGGAGCAACAATTGCGGGAAGCGGTGACTTACGGCATTTGTAAAATTAATGTGGCAACGGAAACGAAGAATGCCTTTATGCAGGCCTTAAGAAAGACGATGGCCGAAAGTGAAGAGATCGATTTAAGGAAGGTATTTCCAGCAGGAGTGGAAGCCGTACGCCGTTTAATAAAAGAGAAGTTGAAGATTGTAAGAGTAGATGCGGAAATGTAAACGTTCGAACTGATTGCTATCAGTTCGAACCGGGTGCTGGCGCGGGGACTGATGGCAATCAGTCCCCGGCAATTTGAGGAAACAAAGATGTGCAAGTGGATTTTACTTTTATTTATTTTGCCCGTTTTTACTCTCAGGGCTAATCAAATCATAGTGGCTGAATCCGGTGGCGATTATCATTCCGTTCAGGCTGCTTTGCAAGCAGCCCTCCCCGGCGATTCCATCCTTGTTAAGGAAAAATCCACCCCTTATTATGAAAAACTTAATTTCGTTCGCGGCGGTAATGCCTCCGATGGTTACATTACCCTGATGGCCTATCCCGGACAGCATCCGATTTTAGACGGAACCGATGTGGCAAACAACTCTGCCAGTTACACCGATGACATGATTTATCTCGGGAACATCGATTATGTCCGAATTGAAGGTTTTGAAATCCGCAATGTGCAAACAACGGAAGGTTCCGGAATTCGCGTGTACGGTTACGGTTCGTACATCGAAATCCGAAATAATGAAATTCACGATATCCGCGGTGGGGGGCAAAGCGGAGGTGCCATGGGAATTACCATCTACGGCGCCGACGACAACCATTCCATCAATCACCTGATCATCGATGGAAATTACATCCACGATTGCGATCCGGCCTGGAGCGAGGCTTTAACTCTCAACGGGAACGTTGAGCATTTCGAAGTTACCAACAACATTGTAGAAGACGTTAACAATATTGGCATCGACTTCATCGGAGGCGAAGATTGGCTTAGTAGCAAGTACGCACGAAACGGGCGTTGTGCATGGAATCAGGTGTATCGGGCCAATGCAGCGTATGAAGACGGTTATGCCGCGGGCATTTATGTGGATGGCGGACAGGATATCGTAATCGAAAACAATATCGTATCCCAGTGTGACCTCGGTATCGAAATCGGAGCGGAAAATGCAGGAGTGGTCACACAGGGCATAAAAGTACGCAACAATACGGTGTATCGGAACGGCAAGGCCGGTATTGTTTTCGGAGGATATGATTACGACACGGGACGCACCAAGAATTGCAGCTTTACAGGGAACACCTGTTACGAGAACGATTCCCTGAAAACCGGGCATGGTGAAATATGGATTCAATATGCCGAAAATAATGATGTACGCAACAACATATTCTATGCGAATGCCCAAAATATTTTACTCTATTCCGAAACAGGTAACATAGCAAACACACTCGATTACAATCTTTGGTATTCACCCGCCGGAGAAAACAATGCCCGTTGGATTTGGAACAATAGCCTGCACACCGGTTTCACCGATTACCAGCAGGGCACGGGACAAGATGCTCACTCGTTATTTAGTGAACCGCAGTTTGTGGCCTCTGTTGAATTCAATTTTCATCTGTCTCTTGGCTCTCCGGCAATCGACCGCGGCGATCCCGCATTTTTGCCGGATAGCGCAGAAACCGATATGGACGGGCAATCTCGAAAGATCGGTTCCGCAGTCGATATCGGAGCCGATGAAGTCGGTGCCACAAGTTCGTCTTCCGAGTTTCAACCCGAATTTCCCGATCAATGCGTCTTGTTCCCCGCTTATCCCAATCCGTTTAATCCCGCTACGGTAATTTCCTATCAACTGACCACTGCGGCCAATATTTCGTTGGATGTCTTTGACGCTCAGGGTAAAAATGTCATCAGTTTGTACAGCGGAATACAAACGCAAGGATTCCATCACATACGCTGGGATGGCAAAAACCAGTGGGGCGTACCCTGTCCTTCGGGTAATTATTTTGTCCGTTTGCAGCAAAGTCAGCGCACGCAAACCGTAAAAATTCTCTTAATTCGTTAACATAGGGAGTTTTAAGTGAGAAGTAACTTAAATACTAAATATGGCGTAAAATTAATATTCTTCCTGTTCTTATTTTTAGCAACAATGAAAATGCCGCTTAGCGCACAAACCGTTAAGCAATACGCTCCGGACGATCAAAATATTTTTAATCCCGAACGCGGATTTTCTGCCGATAGTTACGCCCCCGTCACCAATACCTTGATCCAGAGTTTAAAAGCTCAAAAAATCTCTCTCATTCATCGCATTTACACCATTCCCCAATATCGCAACACGCCGTTGCCTCAATCGTTTTTAGATTTAGTTCAAAAAGATTTGAATACGGCGCGTAATGGCGGAGTGAAGCTCATTCTTCGCTTTTCGTACACCGACGATCAGAACGGGGCGGATGCTGCTCTGGATACCATACTGATGCACATCGATCAGCTTAAACCGGTGTTACAAAAAAATTACGATGTGATCGCTTACATGGAGGCCGGATTCATCGGCGCCTGGGGCGAATGGTATTATTCTTCCCATCATTTGAATAATACCAACGATCGACGCACCGTTCTTTTTGCTTTATTGGATGCGCTTCCCGTTCAACGCGATGTTGTGATACGTACCCCGAATTACAAACGGTTGATTTTCAACGATCCGCTTCCCATTAACGATTCCACCGCATTTAACGGAAGTAAAAAATCCCGTACCGGAGCGCACAACGATTGCTTCTTAGCCAGTGCTACCGATTACGGCACCTATCTTGAAAACGACATTCAGGGTGACAAAGATTATTTGCATCAGGATAATTTGTACGTTCCTCAGGGCGGGGAAACATGCAGTCCCAGTGCTTATAGTGGTTGCATAAATGCTCTCCACGACTTAGCCTACATGCGCTGGTCCGTTTTAAATAAGGATTACAACACCGACGTATTATCCGGATGGGAATCCGCAGGCTGCATGCCCGAAATCAAAAAACGCTTGGGCTATCGCTTTATTTTACTGGATGCTACACTGCCCGATAGCCTGAAACCCGGTGCCGAGTTTTCCATGAGTTTCGATGTGTACAATCATGGTTTTGCCAATCCGTACAATCCGCGACTATTGGAGATCATTTTACGCAATACCGATGATCAATCGACCTATCGGCTTGTTACGGATGTGGATCCCCGTTTTTGGCATCCGGAAGATACCGTGCATGTGCAAATTACCGGCGGTATCCCCGAAGACTTTCCACAGGGCAATTACCAGATTCTCTTGCATTTGGCCGATTCCGTCAAAGCATTACGTTACCGTTCGGAATACGCCATTCGCCTGGCCAATTTGAACATGTGGGAAGACCAAACCGGTTTTAACGATTTGCAGCATCAAGTGATTGTCTCCGATCAGGCTTCCGGACAATCGTACAGCGGGCAAAATTATTTTGAATTTTTTCGACTGACTTCATCGCCTCCACCGTCTCAGGGAGCAACGATTACGATCGACGGAAAATTTGACGATTGGGCTGATGTGCCTCTTTTGGATGCCCCTCCGGACGTCGAATCGGCCGGTGATGCCCTGAATCCGGATGTTGATTTAACCGATCTCTATATGACCAACGATTCGCAAAACGTTTACATTAGCTATCAGGTTCAGGGTACCATTAAGTCGAAATATTTCTATCATGTCTTCTTCGATACCGATAACGATCCTTCCAGCGGATACCACAGTGCCGGAAGCTACATGGGCATTGATTACATGGTGGAAAACGGTGATCTCTGGAAATACAGCGGAACCAATGGTGGTTGGGGATGGACCTATGTGGGTAGTGCCGTTATGACTCTGGGCAGCACGGAAACCGGTCGGGTGGAAATGGCCATAGCCAAAGCGGACATCGGTTTGTCCGATACCGTAAGCATCTTGCCCGTCATCTTTAATGTTAACGATCTGGATGACAATCATGCTGATGACTACGCCCCGAATGCCTATCAGGAACACAGCTATCTTTATCGCATGGCGCTTACCGCCATTGGCCCTAAGGATGAACAAAATCTTCCTGCAAAATTTGTACTAAGGGCCTTTCCGAATCCCTTTAACAGCCAGGTGCAAATTCGTTTCAATCCTGTAAAATCGGAAAATACACGTGCCGAAATTTATGATGTTCGCGGACGATTGGTGCGTTCGTTTCAACTCGGGTACGGTCAAAAAAAACTTATCTGGCAAGGTAAGGCTAATGATGCTACGCCGGTAAGCTCCGGATTGTACATTTTTAAATTAAAACAAGGCAAGCAAGTTCAAGAAATAAAACTTATGCTTTTGAAATAGGAAGTTTCATATTAACGTGAAAGGAGATTTGTGTTCAAAAACATTACAATTATTTTAAGAGGAGGAGCTATGAAGTATTTGCTGTTATTTTTGGTTGTTTTGCTTTGGTCCGGTCGCGGCCAAACGCAAACCATAACGGTTGACGGTGATATGAGTGACTGGCAACCGTGGATGCAAATTGATGTCCCGCCTAATGATGTGGAAGAAGCCGGTGATGTGGACGATCCCAACATCGATTTGGTGGATATCTACGTAACTCACGATGACGATTCGCTCTATTTCCGTTATGTCATCAACGAAAACGGAACATTCAGTTCTCTGCTGGATACCAATCTGTACCCCGCAGGAGCCGGTTTCGAATTGAATTTGGATGTGGATTGTGATACTTCGACCGGTTTGAACTGGGGTTGGTGGAACACCAGCAGCGATTATTACTTGGACATTTCCCATCCCTATGCCGAAAACGAACCCATTAAATGGGAATTGTGGAAATTTAGCGGAGCCAACGGTTCCGATTGGAATTACACCCCGGCCGGAATCGCCTGCCATGTCGCTTACAATATGGATGATAATCAGGTGGAAATCTCCGTTCCGCGAAAAGAAATCGGCGAAACCAATGGCGATTACGAATCAACGGCATTCTTTGCTTACGCCAGTATTTGGCAGGACCCCTGGCCGGAAGACATTGCCCCTAATGAAATCGGCAGCAAACGTTATGTGTATCGCTACGGCAGAAAACAGGTAACCGTGGACGGGGAAATGGACGAATGGACCGAGGCCATGCATTTTGATGTACCGCCCAACGAAGTGGAAGGTCTGCAAGACAGTGTGGATTACGGTTGGGACGGCACGATGGATGACATCATCAATCCTGCTTTGGACATCAAAGATATTTGGGTTTCCCATGATGATGACTATCTGTACGTACGCATCGATATCAATGAAGACGGCACCTTTTCCGATTTGGACAATATCGTCGATCAGGAAGGCTACAAAGCCCTAATCCAGCTTTATTTCGATACAGACCTGGATAGTTCCACCGGACTTACCTGGGGCTATTGGTTGAACGGTGGCGATTATTACGTGAATATTACCGATCCCCATGGCAATCCGGGGTTGAAAACCAAACAGGCTTATGGTATCTTACGCTTCACGGGGGCCAACGGAAATGACGAACAGTTCGAAGAAGTAATGGGAGATAGTTGCATTGTTGCACACAATATCGACGACAATAAAATCGAAGTGGCCATTCCGCGAGCAGCTATTGGTGAAACGAACGGAGAAAATGAATCAACCGGTATTTTGGTTTTGGCTGAAGACCCCACTCACGACTGGGTAAACGATGTTGCTCCGAACGATGACGGATCGTTCCGCAATGTGTATAATTACGGTCGGCCTTTAGGCGATTTGACCGCTATCTCTAAACAATCGCTTGCGCCTCGCTCTTTCCATCTAAGCCAGAATTATCCCAATCCTTTTAATCCTACGACCACGATTGAATTCTCCCTGCGTAAAACACAACCGGTCTATTTGGCCGTTTACAATGCCTTAGGGCAAAAGGTACGTACCTTAAGCAACGGACTTCAAGCGGCGGGCCTGCACCGCCTTATCTGGAATGGGCAAAACGATCGGGGGATCAATGTTCCTTCCGGCGTTTATTTCTACCGCTTGAAAACAAGCTCGGGTGCGGTCACCAAAAAAATGATTTTGATCCGTTAACTTCTAACTTAAAAAGGAGGCTTTTATGAAGAAGCTTTACGTTCTGGCTTTTTTAGGCCTGTTCATGACATTTGCCGTTGCTCAAACCATCAAAATTGACGGTGATATGAGCGATTGGACGGCAGACATGCAAATTGATGTTCCGCCGAATCAGGTGGAAGGCATTGGTGACAGTGTGGACACCAATTACGACGGAGTAATGGACGGCGTTATTAATCCGGCTCTGGATTTCAAGGACCTGTACATTACGCATGATGACAACTATCTGTACGTACGCATCGACATCAACGAAGACGGCACCTTTTCCGATCTGGAAAATTTGGTCAGCGGCGGCATGCAGGCAGCCATCGAATTGTTCATCGATACGGATGTGGACACCTCTACCGGTTTAACCTGGGGATGGTGGTACACGTCGGGTGATTATTGGATCAACCTTTCGGTTCCTTACGGATGGCCGGGTTTTGAAGTACCGCACAAATACGGCATTAACAAATTCATCGGTGTGAGCGGTACGGATAGCAAATGGGAACCGCTTCCCAATGATAGTTGCCAGGTGGCTGTGAATTTGGATGACAACAAGATGGAAGTGGCTATTCCGCGTGCGGCCATCGGCGAAACCGACGGCGATATGGAATCGACGGCCATTCTGTTCCTGGCGGAAGATCCCACGCAGGGTTGGGTAAACGATGCTGCTCCGAATAGTATCGGCACCGAACGATACGTGTATCGCTACGGTAAAAAACAGATTCATATCGATGGCGATATGAGCGATTGGACGCCGGAGACGCAAATCGATGTGCCGCCCAACGAAGTGGAAACAACCGGCGACAGTGTGGACACCAATTACGACGGAGTAATGGACGGCGTTATTAATCCGGCTCTGGATTTCAAGGACCTGTACATTACGCATGATGACAACTATCTGTACGTACGCATCGACATCAACGAAGACGGCACCTTTTCCGATCTGGAAAATTTGGTCAGCGGCGGCATGCAGGCAGCCATCGAATTGTTCATCGATACGGATGTGGACA
The DNA here is from genome assembly GCA_964532875.1 of uncultured Caldithrix sp. Lineage (GTDB taxonomy): Bacteria > Calditrichota > Calditrichia > Calditrichales > Calditrichaceae > Caldithrix. Next base: position 19,107 of record CAZHIZ010000015.1, read on the forward strand.
CCTCTACCGGTTTAACCTGGGGATGGTGGTACACGTCGGGTGATTATTGGATCAACCTTTCGGTTCCTTACGGATGGCCGGGTTTTGAAGTACCGCACAAATACGGCATTAACAAATTCATCGGTGTGAGCGGTACGGATAGCAAATGGGAACCGCTGCCGGATGATAGCTGTATGGTAGCGGTTAATTTGGATGACAATAAAATGGAAGTGGCCATTCCGCGTGCGGCCATCGGCGAAACCAATGGCGAATATGAATCGACAGCCATTTTATTCCTGGCGGAAGATCCCACGCAGGGTTGGGTAAACGATGCGGCACCCAACGATGTGGGTACGCAACGTTATGTTTACACCTATGGTCAACCCACAGCCATCGAAAGCGGCAACGAAAACGGCTTACCGCAGGAATTTACACTTGCGCAAAATTACCCGAATCCCTTCAATCCGACGACTACTATTGAGTACGCTCTTCGTAAAGCGCAAAATGTACGCTTAACCGTTTACAGCGTAACGGGACAGAAAGTGCGCACCTTGGTTCAGGGATTCCAATCGGCCGGTACCCATCGGCTCATCTGGAACGGCAGAAACGAAGCGGGCATCAGTGTGCCTTCGGGTGTCTATTTTTACCGTTTGCAAGGCGACGGACATGTGGTTACCAAAAAGATGATTTTAATTCGCTAAATAATTCGGGCGGTCCTTTTTTTAAGGGGCCGCCTTTTATTCAACCAATCGGTAGAGGTCGGAAATGAAAAAGATTCTCACCATTTTTACAATCGTATTGATGTTTTCTGCGGTGTTTGCCGGCACAACGGGCAAAATTGCCGGTGTTGTCAAGGACAAAAGCACGGGGGAACCCCTTCCGGGGGTGAATGTGGTCATCAAGGGAACGTTAATGGGGGCGGCTACCAATTTGAACGGCGAATATTTTGTGGTTAATATTCCCGTGGGTACCTACACCGTTGAATTTTCCATGGTCGGCTATCATACCGAAATCGTGCGTAATGTAAGAATAAACGCAGACCTGACAACCAAGATCGATGTTTCCCTGACACCGGAGACCATGCAACTGAAACAAGCCATCGAAGTGGTGGCCGAACGTCCGCAGGTACAAAAGGACTTAACTTCAACCATGAACATCATGGACGCCTCCCATGTGGAAACCCTGCCGGTCACCAATTACAAACAGGCTATCGGGCTGCAAACCGGTATTGTGGTTATGCCCATTCGCATGGAGCAAGCCGGCCCTTACGGCCAGTTTAACACCACGCCGGATGACGGTTTGCATTTTCGCGGGGGACGCACCAACGAGACGGCCTACTTGTTAAACGGCATTACCCTGAACGATCCCATTTGGGGCGGTTTTTCCATTGACGATTTACCCATCATGGGGCTTAGTCAGTTGGTAACGTACACCGGAACGTTCCTGGCGGAATACGGCGGCGCCATGTCGGCCGTGATGAATTTGGTCAGTGAGCCGGAACAGCACAAACCCCGGATTAGTTACACGGCGTACACCGATCGTTTGGGCAAACTGAATATCGAAACCTGGAATACTTTTAATCAGGAAGTGGCCTACAAAGGTTTTATTCCCCATACCGGCAACAAGATCAGTACCAATTTGGCTGCGCGCTATTTTACGACGGACGGTCGCTTTTACGGCTACATTTATCCGGACTATCGGGATTCCGAAGGGTACGACAAATCGGGCAAACCCAAAAAAGTGCCCATGAATTACAACGACTTTTTCACGGGCATCGGTTCCGTCGGATTGCACGTTACAAATAATTTTCGCGTCATTCTCGGCGGATTGTACAATACGAAAAAAACCAAAGTTTACAATCATTTCTTTAAATACAATCCTTACGGAGCGCCGCGTATCGAATCCGACTATTATCTGGGTTATGTGCAGCTAAAGCATGTGCTTTCCAAAAATTATTTTTACAATGTTTCTTTAAGTCATTATTACCGTCATTTCAAATCGTATATTTTTGACGATCTGAAAACCAGTTTAATCGAAAAACACATTTTGTCTCCCGAGAATTTTTCCGTGTCCGGTATCGACTACGTGTGGTTTAATACGGTGTCCAAAACCGATGAAGCCAAATTTGATATTTTGGGGCAGGTCAATCAAATTCATCAAATCAAGGCGGGATTCAGTTTTTTGCGCCACAACATAAATTACCAGCGTCGCAATCCGACAGCTCAGGATGCCGACACCACGGTTTTTCGCATGAAAGCCTGGGAGGCCTACCATCGTAAGCCATATTCCTTGCACGGCTATGTGCAGGATAAGATGGAATTTCATAATATCGGTATGATAATGAACGTTGGGTTACGTTACGATCGTGTGTATCCGGAAACCTATTACCCGGTGGATATTCTGCGACCCACTTCTTCGCTCATGAAAAAAACCAAATACAAAGAGTATTTTAGTCCGCGATTGGGTGTGTCCTATCCCATATCGGAGTCCATGGCCTTTCGTTTTGCCTATGGCATTTATTACCAGTTCCCTCATTATTATTTGGTTTATCAGGGTACGAACGAAGAAGAAAAAGTGTATCCCAATTACAGCCTGGGCGAAGTTACACAAATCGGTTACGGGAATATCAATCCCGAACGGACGACATCGTATGAGGCCGGTGTGCAGTTGGGAATTTCGCCCAAAGTTTCTCTGGATATTACCGCGTTTTATCGGGATATTTCGGATCTTACCGGACTTAAATCCATTTTCGGGCCCAGAACCTACCAATTATTTACCAATGATGCTTACGGAATTGCACGCGGGGCCGAACTATCGTTACGTGCCAATATTTCGCGTAACTTCAGCGCTTTTATTAATTACACCTATTCCCATGTGGAAGCCAGTAAGCAAAGCACGTGGTACCAGCCGTTGTATCCCATTAACCGTACCTTCGTGGCCGACTGGGATATTCCGCACAAGGTGTCGTTTGATCTGGAATATGAACATAGCAGCCATTTCGGGATTTCCATCATCGGTAATTTGAGCTCGGGCTATCCCTATTCGCCGAGTGCTCTGAACCCCAATTCGGAGCGCGGGCCCATGCAAAAGAATATGGATGTGAATTTATTCAAACGTTTTAAGTGGTTGGGATTGCGTCAAACGTTTTTCATTCACATAACCAACATCTTTAACCAACGTAATGTGTATTGGGTCTATCCCGATACGGGCAAACCCGGCGTCGATGCCAATCCGGGAACGTCCTTCGATTACACCAACGATCCGACGGCCTGGGGGCCGCCGCGCCATATTCGCATCGGATTGAATATTAATTATTAGGAAGTGGAGGTGAAAAATTGAAGAAAGTGATTGCGTTCGTCCTCTTCCTCGGTTTGACGACCGGCTATTTGGCGGCACAAAATAAAGACCCGCACAATTTGATGCGCTGGAATGTTTTCGATATCAATAAATTATCGACCAAATTTTCCAATACGAATATGCTGGCCTGTGGTACCAATCAACCGAATGTCTTTCCGGCATATCCGCCTTCAATGGAATACCCGACGGGGAGCGGAATTAATTACGGAGGGGGCATTTCGTTTGTGGTCGGCGGAAAACATCAGGCCGATGCCGGCGGTAAAAATCCGCACGGTTGGGCCTATTTCGATACCGGAATGGAAGAGGGCCCGGCCTGGATTTGGGATCCGCACCATTTCGAATCGTATGTGGAATTTGTCCATGGAGATCGTACGCCCATGAGTGATGATCCCGATAGTTGGCCCACAGACGGCCCGAATAAGGGCTGGCCGGCTTATTATCCCAATTACACGTATTTGAGCATGGAAGATTTGTTGAATTTGAATCCTACGGAAAATCCCAATTTGCCGCGCATCCCGATTTTGCTGGATAGTGCCACCGGATGGCCGGGGGCCGGGCCGCATGGAGAATTAATTGCCGATCAGGAAAGTTTTTCCGTGGATCATACGGTTAATTATGTGGCGGAAAAAGAGCCCGGGCAAACCGAACGTTGGCTTAACATACAAACCATTACCCGCGGTCTGGCCTGGAAAATGCCCAAATACGAAGACATGATTTTCTGGATTTTTGTGGTGCGCAATATGGGGGATACCATCGATTCCTGCTTAATCGGTATTTACGATAACTATCAATTCGTAGCCGACTTCGAGCCGTTTGGCGGTTTTGAAACCGGCGGTGAAGGCGGTGATGATGTGTTGTACTGGGACGGCAAACGTCAGTTGGCTTACGGGACGGATTTTAACGGAATGGAATATGATCCGCGGGGCAATGTAATGCCGGCCTACAAAATTGCCTGGGGCGGAACCGTGGTGCTTAAAACCCCGCATGATATGGGGGTAACGCGTTTCGATGCATTTGACGGGCTCAAATTGTTTTCTACAAAAGATGAAAACGGCATTTTCGAACGGCAATTGTACTGGTACAATTTGATGAATGTGGGTGACCCGGATGATCATGATGGAGACGGCATTGACGAGGGTCCCTATTTCGATGCCTGGGATAATACATGGAATAATTACAAATACGGTTACACCTACAACATCATGGCTACCGGTCCTTTTAATATGGAGCCGGGCGAGATCGATACGCTGATTGTGGCAACGGTTTTTGGACAGAGTAAGGAGGACCTGCTTAAAAATGTCGATAATGCCATTGCCCTGTACAAGCTGCATTTCAAAGTACCCAAGCCGCCGCCTCAACCCAGAGTAACCGCCATACCGGGTGACGGTAAAGTGACGCTGCGTTGGGGAACCGACAGCGAAACACATCCTTTGTTCGAAGGGTATCGTATTTATCGCTCCGATGACCAGGGAGCGACCTGGAGCAAAAACTACGCCACCGACGCCAACGGTACTCCTTTGGCTCCGATTCCCATGGATCAATACGATCTGGACGATGCTTACACCGGGACCAGCCCCGAAGACCCGTTGTTCTACTTTGGCAGTAATACCGGTCTGGATCCCATTCGCAAAACGGATGCCCAGGGGAATGTGTATTACGAATGGACGGACAACACAGTGGTGAACAATTACACTTATCGCTATTGGGTTGCGGCATACACCCATGGCGATTCTCTGGAAGAACCGCTGGAAACGCCGCCGGCTAATGATCCTTCCATTCCGGAAGACAATACGGTGGAGGTCATTCCCACGGCACCGCTGGCCCAACACTCGCTCGATAGTATCCGTGTGGTACCCAATCCCTATATTGTCAGCGCCGCCTGGGAATCGGAAATCGGACAAAGAAAGATTGCTTTTACGGGCTTGCCTGCCAAGTGCACCATTCGGATTTACAATTCGGCCGGCGAATTAATCGCAAAATTGGACCATGCCAACGGCACCAGCTACGAATATTGGAATGTGCACAACATGCAAGACCAGGAAATAGCCCCCGGACTCTATTTTTACCATGTGGAGGCCGGAGCTTTGGGAAATAAAACCGGGAAATTTGTCATTATTCTTTAATGGCCAACTCGCGAGAGCGGTGTGGATAGCGATCTGCGCTGTAACAGGCCATGGGTCTAACCGCTCATTGGCAAAAAGCGAATGAAAGCAGGTAGCTATTTCACCGCCAAGGTAAATTGGAGGAAGATAGATGCGAACGATTCGAATTTTTCTCGTCATTGTATTAGCCGTATTCATGGCGACCGATGCCCGTGCCGCCCTGAACCACGTGGGAACGTCGGTGGCTAATTTTCTGAAGATTGGAGTAGGAGGTAAGGCCGTAGCCATGGGGGATGCCTTTACGGCCATTGCCGATGACCCCAGTGCTTTGTATTGGAATCCGGGCGGGCTTGGCTTTCAAAAAAATATTGCCGTAAACTTTTCCTACACCAACTGGATTCTGGACACCAAGCACAACTTTTTAGGTGTGGTTTTGCCCATGCGCGGGGTGGGTACAGTCGGTTTGAGTATCATCAGTTTTTCTTCGGGTGATATCGAAGAAACCACCATTTACAAGCCGCACGGCACGGGGAGGGTGTTCAGCGCCAGTGATCTGAGCATCGGACTTTCCCTGGCCCGCCGATTGACCGATCGTTATTCGGTTGGGGTGACATTAAAATATCTTTCCGAAAAGCTGGCTTTGGAATCGGCCAGTTCCGTAGCTCTGGATATTGGCTCGATTTTTATTCTTAGTTACAAATACAATGTGCGTATGGGAATTGCTTTAACCAACTTCGGCGGCAACATGAAGATGGACGGTTTGGATTTGCAGACGGATGTGACCACGGATTTTAACAAGCAGGTGGAAGCGCGCCTGAAAACTTATTCCTGGCCTTTGCCTTTGACGTTTCGTGTGGGTCTGGCTGCCGATATTTTAAAAAGCAATTTTCATCGCTTAACGGTGGCCGCCGATGTTAATGATCCGCGTGATTTTCAGGCACGGGGGAATCTGGGAATCGAATACGCCATAAAGTCCATGTTTTTCTTGCGCGCCGGGTACAAATTGGGGTACGACGAAGATTCCTTTTCAGCCGGTGCCGGATTCAATTACGCGGTTAAAGGGGTGGGACATTTGATCTTCGATTATTCGTATTCGGATATGGGGCGGTTGAGTACTATTACCCGCTTTACCATTGGTTTGTCTTTTTAAGGACGGAGTATTAAAATGAAATGGATAAAAATTTTGCTAATGTTTGCTCTGTTTTTTGGAATAATGGCCTGTAATGGCAGCCGGGATGTTCCGCTTCCGGTGGAGCAGGTGCGTCCGACTTTTTCGCAGTTCGTGCAGCCGGTAGACAGCGCTTTTGCTTACGACCGCAATGCTCCCGTTCGCATGCGTTTTAGCGAACCGATGGATGCCAAAACGTTCCCTGGTAATTTTCATTTGTGGGTCGATGAGCAACACAGTGCGGAAGTAGCCGGCGAATTTATTTCGGAGAACAGCGATGTGCTCTTCCAACCCGCGGAACCGCTGCAAAAAGCCCATGAGTATTTTGTGGAATTGCGGGCACGTGTCAAAGATGTGCACGGCAACGGAATCGATAAAGATACGCTTTTGGTGGCCCGTTCCGAATTTATTACGGACGGTGATTATTCCGAAGGCGGTTTACCTGATGCACTTGTTTCCAACGGTTCGGATGATTTCTTGGCCCGGATTAATGTGGACGAAAACGGTTTGTTCCGGGTGGATACCGTGAGCGATATTCACGGTTTCGGACGTCAATTGGAAATGGCCTTTACCAAAGACGGCAAATATTTGATTATGAGTGATTACAATAGCAGTAGCGCCATTTATTTTTTCGATCCGGACAACGATTACAGTTTGGTGAAAAAGATTGAGAAAAATTCCGACGGTTCGGCGGTGAAGAAGAGTGCGGAAATTGCCGTGAGTAATGAGTTTGCCTACGTAGTGAATCAATCGTTAAAAAAGATATCGGTTATCGATCTGAATTCATTGGAACCGGTTGCATTGATTGATGTTCCCAACACGCCGAAGGGGATGGCCATTACCCCTGACGGCGATAAATTATTTGTAGGTAGCGCCCGTACCAACGAAGTTTGGGTAATTGATACACAAACGCGCTCCTTAAGTGCCACCGTTAAAATAAACGGGTTCAGCCGATGCGTGCGGGTGATTGTTTCCGATGACGGTCAATATGTGGCAGTACGCGAATTTAACGGTAGTAAGTTGGCTTTTTTAAATGCCAATGATGGTAGTGTACTAAACGTTTTGGATTTGGGGTTTAAATCGAAATCGGGTAATAACGGTGATTTGGCTACACAAGGCGATTATCTTTACGTAGCGGCCAATACCGGGGAACTGAGTAAAATCGATTGGGCCACGCAAACGGTGGTTCAGCAAATTCAGGATATTAATTTCCAAGGAATGGATATTTTTAGAAGCGGTGAGTTTTTGTACGCGGCCGTTAGGACAAACAAATCCCAGATGGTGATTATCAATACCGAAAACCTGAAGATTTTAAGGCGTATTACCGTTAACGGCACCTCTCCATGGGATGTGGCCATTCGTCCTAACCAATAAGGAAAAAACGGTTAAAACAGGAAAATTACAATGAAAAAGCAAACTTTGAGTTTATTAATCGTTTTATGTATTCCGGTGCTTCTTTGGGCACAGCGGGAATATATTCGCTGGAATATTTTCGATATCAATAAAGTGCGTACAAAATTCAGCAATGCCAATCAATTATGCAATGGGAATTTTCAAAATACGCTGTATGCCATGCCGCCCGCTTTTGAATACCCCGCAGGGTCCGGCATTAATTACGGTACGGATGTGGCCTTTATTGTAGGCGGCTATCAGGAAGACTGCGGGGGCGATAATCCGGATAACTTACCCTGCGTGGATGCCGGGATGACCGAAGGTCCAGCGGATTATTGGGATCCGGAGCACTACGATCCGTACGAAGAACTGGTGGACGGTTCGGATCGGGCCGCCATGAGCGACGATCCGGGCAGTTGGCCCCAGGGAGGCTTTCCGGATTTTATTCCCAATTATTACTACAAATCGTTAAACGATTACGAAAATCGCAAAAAAACCATTGAGCCGGGCATCGAACCCATTCCTTTATTAAAAGATTCCACCGGTTGGCCCGGGGCGGGGCCGCACGGAGAACGCATTGCCGATCAGGAGAGTTTTTCGGCTTGTTATGCCATCGATCATTTGGCGGAAGTGCCTCCGGAGCGCTGGTTGACTTTACAGACCATTAATCGCGGTTTGGCCTGGAGCGGAAAATATTACGAAGATTTTATCGTCTGGATTTTCATCGCGCGCAATATCGGTCACACACCGATTACGCGCACGTATTTTGCCGTTTGGAGTGATTTTTCTTTTATTGCTTCGTTTAATCCGCCCAATCCCTGGGGTGATGACGGAGATGTGTGTTATTACGATCGGGATCGGCAGTTTGCCTACGGTTGGGATATCGACGGGGTTGAAACATCGCCGACAGGCGGTACGTTGAATGCCAGCCAAATTGCCTGGGCCGGAACCGTGGTGTTAAAAACCCCTAAGGGTGATGACGGTAAGGAGCTGGGGGTTACCGGTTACGATGCGGTTTCCAACTGGAACGCCCAAACCACCAACATCGGTAACGGTGCACGCAAAGTGGAATTTTATCGCTACAATTTGGTTAATGCCGATGACCCGCGGGATACGGACGGTGACGGTATTGACGATACGTTTGATGGCAAGCCCTATTTTGAGGACAATACGGAACCGACGCAAATTATGTCGTCCGGGCCTTTTACGTTGGAGCCCGGTGAAATGGATACCATGATTATTGCTACGGTTTTCGGAACTTCCAAGTTGGATTTGTTCAAAAATGTGGATCAGGTCATTCAATTGTACAAAGATCATTGGCATGTTATTGCCCCGCCGCCCACACCAAGTGTAACGGCCATAGCCGGAGATCAAAAGGTGGAATTGATTTGGGATCGTAAAGCGGAGCAGGATAGCATGTTCGAGGGCTATCGCATCTACAAATCGGTTGACGGCGGTGTTACATGGGGACAACCCATTAAAGATATTTACGGTGATGTAATCGCTTTTAAACCTTTGGCCATGTACGATCTGGAAGACGGTATTACCGGCGTGAATCCGCTTGTGCCCGGTTTTAATCTGGGTTTTGATACGGGATTGCAAGCGATCCGCAAAGTTATCAACGGGGATACGGTAAACTATTTTGTGGACAATCAGGTAAACAACGGTTACCATTATCGTTATGCCGTCACTTCGTACACAAAAGGCGGACATGCCAAACCACCCATCGAGAATTCCATTGCCACCGATCCTTCCATTCCGAATGACAATACGGTAGAAGTGGTGCCGCATGCGCCTTTAGCCAGGCATTCGTTAGACAGCGTGCAAGTGGTCCCGAATCCGTACATTGCCTCAGCGGCCTGGGAATCGAAAATCGGTGAGCGCCGTATTGATTTTACGGGACTCCCCAAAACCTGTGCTATTACTATTTACAATGCAGCCGGAGAATTGGTACGTAAACTGCACCATGACAACGGCCAAAGTTCGGAATCGTGGGATTTGCTCTCCGATCAGGGGCAAGAGGTGGCCCCGGGATTATATTTTTACCACATTTCCAGCTCGCTTGGCACAAAGGTGGGGAAGTTTGTGATTATTTATTAATTAAAAGCGGCTATGGCGGAAATAAAATCTAAAATTAGGAACTAATCCGTTTGAAGCTAAATTTCGTTTCGGAAAACAGGAACAACAACAAAAAAGCGTAGTAGGGATGGGTGATACTTTGGGCAGGAGCGTTTCCGAAGATGTAAGGGCAAAGTTTGCTTCTTTTGAGAAAATCGATGCGCATCTTCATTTTAATGCCAAAAATTTAGATATTCTGGCCTTGTCTGAAGAATATCGTTTTAATTTGATTTCGGTAAATGTGGAATTCCCGGAGTTCGGGCCGATTGCTGATCAACGCAATGTGGTTCTGGAATTAATTGCTAAAGAAACACAACGCATCCATTACGTAACGTCCTTTTCCATGGAAAATTGGGAAAGATCGGGCTGGCTCGATAGCATCATGGCACAAATCGACGCGGATATGCAGCAGGGTGCCCTGGGGGTAAAGATCTGGAAGAATATCGGCATGGAGGTGCGTGATAAGACGGGATCGATGGTTTTGATTGATGATGCTCGCCTGGATGGATTGTTTGATTTTTTGGAAGAGCGCGGTTACCCGGTTGTAATGCATCAGGCCGAGCCTAAAAATTGCTGGCTACCTTTGAACGAGATGACGATGAAGTACGATCGTGAATATTTTAAAATGCACCCGGAGTACCATTTTTATTTGCATGGCGAACTCCCCACTTATGAGCAATTATTAGCAGCACGTGATCGACGTTTGCAAAAGAATCCATTTTTACCTACCATTCAGGCTCATCTGGGAAGTATGGAATGGAGTGTGGAGCACATTGCCGCTTTTCTGGATCGTTTCCCGAATGCAGTTGTGGATACGGCGGCACGTATGAATCATTTGATGTTGCAAGCACAAAAGGATTTGCAACAGGTACGGGATTTTTTTGTGCGTTATCAAGATCGTATTTTGTACGGAACGGATTTTTTTATTACGCATGCCCATGAACCGAATGAGATGAAGGCTCTGGAAAATATTTGGTTGCGTGATTGGACTTTTTTAAGTACAGGTTATTCCATGGATACCGATGAGTTCGAAGGTCCTTTTCAGGGGCTGGAATTACCGTTTTCGGTTTTACAGAAGGTGTATTATCGGAATGCTCAAAGGGTTTTCGGTCTGTCCGTGGCCCGCAACCTGGAGTTTATCTATGTTTAGACAATTTTTATTCATTTTGCTGATCTTTTCTCTCAGCGGTTGCCTTTTAACAAAACGCGCGGCAGTTTTGCAAAACTCCAAGATTAAATTGCTGGTTGATGATCAATTACGAACCAAAATCATCAGTAAGTTAGCGCATAGCAAGCCGTTAATGGAACAGTTCCAACCTTCGGAATTTTTAATGCTCGAAAATACGAATCTTATTTCATTCAAAAAGACGGGCCAATCCAGTTCTTTATTTACCGATTCACTTGGTGCCGGGCAAAGGCTGGTGGTTTCAGGTCGTTTTATGCAAGGAGATACGATTGTCGAGAAAAAATTGGAAGCCGAACTTTACAAAGATTTTCCGCAAATGATGGTGATTAAAGTTTCTTATACGAATAAGGGGCGGAAACCTCTTATCTGTAAGGGATGGGTAAACGGTCGGTACATGCTTTCGGCAAATGATGATTCAATTCCGTTTTGGTCGTTGCAAGCGGCTTCTTACGAGGAGCGCCCGGATTGGGTGTTGCCGGTGCGGCGCGGTTATTTTCGGGAGAATTATCAGGGAATGAATGCCTCCGATTACGGCGGGGGAGTGCCCGTGGTTGATTTGTGGCGCAAAGATGCGGGATTGGCGGTGGGGCATCTGGCCATGGTGCCCAAATTGGTCTCGTTGCCGGTGCGTTTTGATTCGATGGCCCAGGGAGCTACGCTGGAAGTGAAAATGCTAAAACGTTTTGAACTGGATGCCGGAAAAACCGTGCACACCTTACCGACTTTTGTTGCGGTGCATCAGGGGGATTTTTTTACAGTTCTGCAATCTTTTTCGAGATTGATGCAAAAACGAGGTATGCGATTTCCGTATTTTCCTAAAACAGCATACGAACCGATTTGGTGTGCCTGGGGATATGAACGCAATTTTACCGTCTCTGAAATTTTGCGTACTTTGCCGGAAGTTAAGAAGTTGGGATTAAAATGGGTGGTACTGGATGACGGCTGGCAAACGGCCGAAGGGGACTGGTTTTTAAATCGGAAGAAATTCCCCCATGGGGATAAGGATATGCGTGCTTTTACCGATGCCATTCATGCGGCCGGATTAAAAGCAAAATTGTGGATTGCTCCGTTGGCGGCCGATCCGAATACGAAGCTTTTGAATGATCATCCGGATATGCTTTTATTAAATAAACAGGGACAAAAGCAATTGATTAGCTGGTGGAATAGCTGGTATTTGTGCCCGGCTTATGAACCAACCCGTGCCTATTTTAAGGCTTTGATTCAAAAGATATTAATCGATTGGAATTTTGACGGTTTGAAGTTGGATGGCCAGCATCAGAATGCGGCACCGCCCTGTTACAATCCTTTGCATCACCATAAACGGCCCGAGGAATCGGTAGAAGCCGTTCCCTCTTTTTTTAAGATGATTTACGAGACAGCCGTTTCGATAAAACCTGAGGCTGTCGTGGAAATTTGTCCCTGCGGTGACGCGGCCTCATTTTATAATATGACCTGCGAGAATCAACCGGTGGCTTCGGATCCGACGAGTTCGTGGCAAATTCGGTTGAAAGGGAAGGTGTACAAAGCATTGATGGGAGAATCGGTACCCTATTACGGGGATCATGTGGAACTGAGCGACGGCAAGGATGATTTTGCTTCAACGGTGGGTATTGGCGGGGTACCGGGTACAAAATTTACCTGGCCGGTTGGAACCTATGTTAATAAAGAAAGCGGTGATGTGAGTTTGACGAAGGACAAGGAAAAAGAGTGGGGCAAGTGGCTGCAAATATATCGGGAGCACAACCTGCCTGCCGGCAGGTATTTGGGGGCGTTGTATGATATTGGTTATGATAAACCGGAAACATATACCATCCAAAAAGGAGATACGTTGTTTTACGCCTTCTATGCCAGACAATTTAACGGGAAAGTGCATTTTAAAGGTTTGAAGAAAGAAGGTCGGTACCGGGTTTACGATTATGAGCATGGAAGATTATTGGGGACGGTGCCCGGAGATAGTCCGGAGATGGAAGTTGAGTTTTTGAAGCATTTGTTAGTCTGGGTTCTTAAGGATTGATGGCCATCAATCCTTACAGGTACCGTACGGACTGATAGCTATCAGTCCGTACACTTGTTAATAAATTGACGGAACGCCTTTGAATGTTGGCGATTGCGGATTGTTCGGGTCTCTAGGCCATTTTTTCGGATTTTCTTTAATGTGGCGCACGATACGTTTGTATTCTTCATCGTCACGAATAATACGATCCTGAAAACTCACTTGCCAATCAAAAACAAATTCGTTTTGGATGGAATTAATGATCGTTTTAGCTGAGCCCTTAAATCCGCGCATAATGGCAAAAAGATTCAGGCTTATTTTACCGCCGAATTTATTTTTGTGGGTAGGAGAAAGTTTATACGGCGAAAAAATTTCCGTGTATGGTAATGGTAATTCGTGTATTTCAATAATGCCATGTAGGTGGTTCGGCATAATCTGGAATTCATGAAGTTTGACATATTTTCGCAAAAAAGGAGTGCGCAACCATTCCCCTTGAATGATTTTACCGAAAGAGTTTAAAATCATTCGTTCGTTTCGAATTTCACCGAAATAAGAATGGAAATTGGCCGAGCAGACGGTGACAAAGTAAAGGCCGTCTTGTCGGTAATCGTAACCTTTCAGGCGAAAAGAAGACTTGTGTTGTGACCCGAACATGGACAGGTTCCACCAAAATTTTTTTACTTAAAAGTGGGACTTGTAAAAAATACATTATTTTAAAAGTAAAATCCACTGAAAATAAGAACGTACTGATGGCTATCAGTACGTACAAACGGCGTTCTGACTGATAGCAATCAGTCAGAACATCAAAAAACTCAAAGGGGTATTTATGGATGTAAAACACTGGCTCTTTCTCCTTTTTCTCATCCCTATGATCGGTTTTACACAAACCTACATATCCAATTCCGACAATCACCTTGTCATCGGAAATCCACAGTTCCAATGGACTTTTAGTACCGATTCCTGTATCCTTCGTCCCCTGACGTATGAAAACAAGCTTAGCCGTAATAAATATGCATTATCCGGCCCTTTGTTTTCTCTGGCGCTCACTTTACCAGGCGAAGGAATCACCCCGCCCGAAGTTGTGCCTCAGGTGCTTACAAATAAAAATTTTATTATTGACAAAATTAAAATTCAAACATTGCCCCAAGGTAAACGAGCGGATATTTATTTAAGCGGTGCTACTTTGCAGCTCATTTATTCCATCTCGATTAACAATAACAGCCCGGTTTCGCGCATCGATCTTAAAGTTAGTGCTTTTTCTCAGCAATACCCCTTTCTGGAAAAATTATCCGTATTAAAAATACGTTTTAAAGGGATGGGTGGCGTCTTAGGTGGATTCGGGCAGCCCGTTTACGGGCGTGATTTATTCATCGGCGTGGAATTCCCGGCGGCTTATGCCCAGGTAAAAAATGAAGACAACGTAGAATGCTGGCATTACGTTGCTCAAAATATTTCCCAAACAGTTTATTATCATGCCCATACCGTAGCCGTGGGGGCAACGCGCTTTGCCCGGGTGCAAAAAGCATTTTTTGCCTATATTAAATCCTTACGTCCCCGACCGGATGATCCTTTTGTCCTTTACAATACCTGGTACGACGTACGGAATTTCAACTACAAAAGCCTGTTAAACACCATTCAAAGTTTCAAAAAGATTTTGGTCGATCGTTACGGACTAAAATTGGATGCTTTTGTTCTGGACGACGGCTGGGACAACGTGCATTCCGTCTGGGAAATCGATCGTCAAAAACTTCCGCAGGGATTTACCCCGTTGCGCAATGCCCTGGCCAAAATGCACAGCGCTTTGGGATTATGGATTTCCCCTTGGAACGGATACGATCAGGCACGCGATAAACGCGTAAAGTGGGCTCAGGCTCATGGATTTAAGACATCGGCCGGTCGGCATTTGTGCCTTGGCGATACAGCCTATTACAACATTTTCAAACAAAAAGTGCTTCAATATCAAAAGCAGGCCCACCTATCATTCTACAAAATCGATGGATTTTTATCGATTTGTAACGAAACCACTCATAATCATCTGCCCGGAATTTATTCCAGAGAATTACTTACCCGTCGCTTTATCGAAATCCTTACGGCCTTACGCCGCCAGAATCCGAATATCTTCATTGACATCACGGTCGGTACCTGGCTTAGCCCTTATTGGCTGCACTGGGCCGATGCCGTTTGGATGACCGGAGCCGATTATGGTCACGCCGATGATGTCCCCGCTTTTAGCGAACGCGACAAAGCCATTACCTTTCGTGATTTTACCCTTTACAAAGATTTTGTAAGCCACCGTTACCAATTCCCCTTAACTAATGTAATGACACATGGTATCATCAAAGGGAAACTGAATTTGTTAGGCGGAAAAGACGAAACGCTGCAAAACTGGATGGATAATGCCGTTATGTATTTTTCCCGCGGTGTAATGATGTGGGAATTGTATCTTTCTCCGCAAATCCTTTCCCCAAAAGAATGGGATGTGTTGGCAACCGTCATGAAATGGGCCAACGCCCGTATTCCGCAACTACAAAGCACCAAATTTATTGGGGGGAACCCCTACAAAAGGCAAATTTACGGTTATGTGCATCAAGGCAAAGATCAAACATTAATTATTCTGCGAAATCCGTTTGTTCGTCCTCAAACCGTTTCTTTAACGTTAAACGAACTTTTCGCTGCAAATGAATCCGCCAACTACGTTGTTGATCAGGAATATCCCCAACAAATGCGTTTGTCTCAAATCGTAAAATCCGCTCAACCGTTAACCGTTCATCTGCAGGGATATGAAGTACAGGTCCTGCGATGCGTGCCTCTTGATGCAGCCGCGCCTTTGCCCAGCGGTGTTTCACTGTTACCCAAAAAAATTTCTAAAGATAAAGTTACATTCAAAGTTTATCTGGACACAACCCGGACAATAAATACCCAATTTCAACATGTTCAATTGATCAAACACCTGAAATTTAACCGACAGGATATTCTTCCTGAGCAGTGGCCGGAATTGGTAAAGCAGGCATCGAATCGTTCGGCCGAATCCACTACTTCTCCCTATGCGTTACGTCTCAATAACAACGACCGCCGTGAAATTGGGGGGCAATTGATTCCTCAAAAAAAATCGAAGCTCGTTAACGGTCGTTTGGCTATTTTAATGGATTTGGAAAGTCCGCTCGATTCTCTAACGGTGCTTCTGCGGAATGGAGATGAGGTAATTCGGCCGCGCATAAAAAAAAGCGCCAACGGGATATGGTATTGGATTTTAATTCCGGAACAACAATTAAAAGGTCCTCTTTCTTTTCAATTGTTAACACCTGACCATTTTCCAAAAGGGCAACTAAGTATCTGGCAAATAGGACGTGTGCCGTTGTTAGAAATGGGGCGGTTAACCATCGAAACAACAAGGCCTGTGTTCGATACGTCGCCACGCTTACCTTTGCGGGCGGCTTCGAAAAGAATAACCCGCAGTTTATTCACCGTACGCTTAAATCAGCAATGAAGGACAGAATACGTCTCATGAGTAAACCATAAATATTTTGACTTAACGGAAGGAATGAGATCCATGACACTAAGCTATTTCGATGTTGCCGTGATCTTGGTTTATTTGATCGTTGTTTTCTTTTCCGGTGCAATTGTAAAAAAATACGTCAAGGGAATTGGCGATTATCTTGTGGCCGGTCGTTCCATGGGCTTTAATTTGGGCCTTATTTCATTGATGTGCACCGAAATCGGAATGATTACTTACATTTACTATGCCGAATTAGGGTATAAAGCCGGTTTCGTCGGTTTAATGGCCGCCTTTCCACCGTTGATTGCCTATTGGTTTTTGGGCAAAACAGGATTCATCATCAAACCCCTGCTCGAAATGAAAATCATGACTATCCCCGAATATTTCTCCCGTCGGTTCAGTAAAGGGGTACGTCTGTACATTGGCGTCATCATGGCCATCGGAGGAATTTTAAATTTTGGGGTATTTCCGGGCGTGGAAGCTAAATTCATTAACATTGTCACCGGAATTCCGCAAAATTATTTACTTCTTACCATGGTCATCATGTTAACGGTCGTACTGATCTACACTCTGTTCGGGGGAATGGTTTCGGTCATCATTACCAATTATGTGCAATATGTTTTGCTCAGTTTTGGCATGATCTACATAACCATTGCCGGTTTTTACCATGCCGGATGGAAAAACATCGTGGATACCGTGGCGCAATCCGTTGGCGCCAAAGGATTCGATCCTTTCTTGCCCTCATTAATGAACGGTGACTTCGGCCTGGGTTTTCTCATTTGGCAAATCTTGCTTTGGATTTCTTTATTGGTCGGTTGGCAGGCTATTTCCATGCGGCTGTTTTCTTCGGAAAACACCAAAACCGGCCAAAAAATTTATACCTGGTCCGGTTTAATGTTCCTTTCGCGCGCAGTACTTCCCATTTTTTGGGGAATTATCGCTCTGGCCATTTTCGGGAAAGGCATTAATTCCCTGGAAGCACTGCCCCTTTTGGTCGTTAAAATTATCCCCAAAGGTTTATTAGGCCTGATTTTTGCCGGACTTCTGGCTGCCTCCATGTCCACCTATTCCAGCTATCTGCTCTCATGGAGTTCGGTCGTATCTCAGGATATCATCGGATCGATTTTAAAATTTATTCTCAAAAGAGAATTAAGCAATAAAACCCAATTGATCATCAGTCGTATTACCATGGCCGCGGTCATGATTTTTATCATCTGGTGGTCGCTTTTCCATAAAATCGAAGGCTACCTTTACTTTTATTTAAATATGACCGGAATGTTGTTCATTCCCGGCGTTATTATGGGTGTGGCCTTTGGAATCTATTGGAAGAAAGCGCGTTCCGGCGGAGCCTACACGGCCATTACCCTGGGCATGATTCCTCCCATTCTCTATTTGATTCTACCGCAACACATTATTAAGGGCTGGACTTCAGCCATGGGCTGGGGTGGCTTTTTACTGGCGTTTATCGGCATGATTGTAGGATCGTTGGCTCACAATCTTTTCTGGCCGGAAAAGCAAAAAAAGGAGGTGACGCAATGAAAGGATGGGAAATATTTTGGGCAACGGTGGTTATTTTTTCTACCGTTTCGTTTACCTATTTATCCGTTAAAATTTTGATTAAAGGCTGGCCCGAACTCAAAGTCATGTTTAAAGCATTGGATGATCAAAAACGGATTCGGGATGCGGCGCAAAAATCTCAATAACCGTAGCGAATTGGTGACGTTGGAATTCGTAATATGCACAAAAATGAAAAACAAGCTGTGGCATTGATAAATGCTCTGCACGATTATCCTGAGATGCCGTGGCCCCTGCAAAAATTGCATGGCCGGGCTTTGGTCTGGTACACCTGTCGGGCCCTGTTTATGCCACAAATAAATGAGGTGATTTTACTGCTTCCTTCTCGCTGGCATGAATCATTTAAGCAAGTACTCGGCCCTAAGGTCACTTATTGGGTATTGGAAGATGTCCGGGATTTTGGGCAAGCCATTTTGCAAGCGGAAGACCATTTTAAAAACTTTCAGGGTGATATTCTTTTGGCCGATGCCCGACAGCCCTTGTTGCCTCCAGATTTTATTCGGGCTTTAATGCGCTATCCTTTACCGCCGGAGGCCGTTGCTTGTATCCCTTCTGTTTCCAGGCCCGCCCAAACCGATGGCTATTGGGGGATGGAATTGAATGAGCAGGGTCATGTCGTCCGCATCTGTTCTCGCGAAGAGAATATCGAAACGCCGCAGTACACGGCCTTGCCCTGGCGCTTCGAATGGGATTGCTTGCAACGTGCCCTGTATCAGGTCGAAAATGCACGGGGCGAGCGGCCTTTGCATTCCGTCATCGAGAAAGTTTTGGACAACGGGTTTATCGTAACGAGCATACCATGGGATAATCCTCAGGTCGTATTAACGGTTAACAATCCGCAGGAATACTTAATAGCCGAAAAATTCGTAACGCATGCAGGAGAAAGTTAATGATTAAAACATCCGCTCCGGGCCGTATTTGCCTGTTCGGAGAGCATCAGGATTATTTGGGATTACCGGTCATTACGGCCGCCATTAATTTGCGTATTTACGTTTCGGGCAAGCCCAACGGTTTACGGACCATGCATATCGACTTGCCTGATATTAATAATGAGGAAGAATTCGAACTGCCCGCCAAAGATAAAGAGGTGCCCTACAATAAGGAGCGCGACTATTTTCGTAGTGTCTTTAACGTACTGCGGCGGCAGGGCGTGGAAATTAAAAGCGGTTGGGATTGTCAGGTGCACGGGACCATTCCCATCAATTCGGGAACCTCTTCTTCCTCCGCTTTGTGTGTGGCCTGGGCTCGTTTTCTAACGGAAATCAGCACACAACAAAAGCCGGAATTTAAAAATCCCTATTTCATTGCCAAAGCGGCTCATTTGGCGGAAGTAGCGGAATTTCATGAACCCGGCGGCATGATGGATCATTATGCCTCGGCCATGGGCGGATTGCTCTATCAGGAATTTAGCGAACCGGTGCGTTTGCAACCCTTTGCTCTTCAATTGGGAACTTTTGTTTTAGGAGATTCCCTGCAGCCCAAGGACACGAAAAAAATATTGGCCCGTGTCAAGTTCGGAGTGTTGGAAGCCGTTGAAATCATAAAAAAAAGAGAGGCTAATTTCGATCTTAAAAATGCCCGGTTCGATCAATTGCGCCAATATCGTTCGCTTTTAAGTACCGATCAAATGGACGTTTTGCAAGGAGCTCTTTTAAACCGGGATTTAACACGGGAAGCTAAAGAATTGATGAGCGGCGATACCCTTGACGAACGGCAATTTGGGAAATTATTGACAGAGCACCAGAAAATATTGGCCGGGTTATTGAAAATAAGTACACCCAAAATAGATCGCATGCTTCAGGCGGCCTTAAATGCCGGTGCTTACGGAGGCAAAATTAACGGTTCCGGCGGCGGAGGATGCATGTTTGTGTACGCACCGGAAAATGCGCAAAAAGTGGCACAGGCAATTGAATTGCAGGGGGGAAGGGCCTACATCATTAAGGTGGATGACGGTGTGCGTGTCGAATCACCGGATGCGGATCAGATCTGATTTTTGGACGGTTGTTTCTGCCATATTTAACCTGGGGCAAACCCTCGCGCTTGTTTCCTGTTAAATTAAAGAGGATGGTGAACAGGAATTGGGAACAAGTACCTCAATTGCCGGATTTTCAATTCGGATGCTTTTTGATCGTTTAAAGTAAAAGGGTAATGGAAATTGGTCCCGCAATAGCGGGATCCTGCCAAAGGCGGAAGAACTGGGAATTTTTTATCTGTGTCCGGCCTGTCCTTCCGCGCGTAACGAAGAATCTTTTTGTCTCGTTGTGTCATTCTGAACCCACCTTACGGGGGTAGAATCCCTTTCATCCTGGAATGTCTTCCTGATCGTAGCGAAGAATCCCCTCCAGGCAACAAGGGGATTCCTCGAGATGACACGCCACTCCGGTTCGTCATTGGTGCGTCAGTGACCAGACTTCCAGCCGGACAGGCCCGTCTGGCCACCGGACAGGCCCGTCTGATCCGTCAATAGCCGGACTTTCAGCCGGACAGGCCCGT
>CAZHIZ010000016.1:0-19016 GCA_964532875.1 uncultured Caldithrix sp.
CGAAAAGTTTTAGACTCTAAAACCGATAGAAGCTTAGCCTGTAATTTTAAAGGAAGCTCGGCAATTTCATCCAGAAAAAGCGTCCCCTGATGGGCTTCTTCCAATAATCCCTTTTTGGCCATAACGGCCGTTGTGAAGGCACCTTTTTCGTAGCCGAATAGTTCGGCTTCCAGCAAAGACTCCGGAATGGCCGCACAATTAATTTCTACAAAAGGGAATTCAGCCTGTGGTGAGTTGTAATGAATGACATTGGCAACCAGATTTTTCCCGGTACCGCTTTCACCCAAAAGGAGCACGGAGCTGCCGGGAATGCGGGCTATTTTCCCCACCATTTCGCGCAGCTCCTGAATAGCCGGAGAATGGCCTAAAATACTGGACGAAAGGAATCGGTTTCGTTCGGCAGCCATTTGCTGTAACAGCAATATTTCATTTTGTTGTTGAATTAATTTTTGGCGATTACGTGCTTCTTCCGTGGCATCCGAAAGGATAAAAATAAGCGGGCATTCCGCCGAGCGGCCGCTGAAAAATTGAAAATGATAATAACGGGTTTCATCATTAACCTTACGCTGGACGAACTGCAATTGAAACGAGGTACGTTGACCGTTAGACAGTTCGCGCCATACGCCACCCAAGCCGGCCGCTTCGGGAAGACAGGTATCGATTGGTGCATCCGTAATTGCCCCTACCACTTTTTCGAACGGTATGTTATGCTTTAAAATGCGCCCCTGTTCATCAAGGCAAGCATACCCGATTTTCAGATGGTCTAAAATATGTTCTACATAGTGCTGTTCACCCATTGCCGTTACCCTTTAGCATGAGTTTGGTCAAATGCTTGAAAAAACGCTCCACATTTCGTCCGTTCTTGGCGCTGGTTAAAAAATAATCGACGTGCAGGGATTTTGCCAAGTTCTGCACTTCGGCAAAATGGGCATGGTCTTTGGAAAGCAAATCGATTTTATTGGCGGCCAAAACAAACTGGGCGTCGGGATTGATCCTTAGAAAACGGCGATGCAAATTTTCTAAAACGGACCAACTGTCTTTCCGCGTAACATCCAAAACCAAAACGGCCCCGGCGCTACCGGTAAAATAATTGTCCGTGTACGGGTTGAATTTTTCCTGACCTTCGATATCCCAGATAATCAATTGCACGGCAGGGGTAGAAACCGTTTGGCCATCCGCAGGCGAAACGAGCTTTTGAGAAACATTTACGCCTAAAGTGGAAAGATAAAGATCATCGAAGGTATTGTAAACAAAACGACGCACCAAACTGGTTTTGCCAACCCCAAACGAACCTAACAAGCAAACTTTCTTTTTAAGCGCAGCGGAATTACTCACCCTTTACCTCTCTCATTATTTCAAAACAAACCCTTCGGTTCAATGCCCTGTTTTGTAACGAATTATTGGACACAAACGGTTCGCTGCTGCCCTTGGCTTGAACAACAATCCGATTCGGATCAATGCCCCGACTTTGCAAATACCGGGCAACCGATTGTGCCCGTTTACGAGAGATGCTGCGATTGAATGCCTCGTTGCCCATACTATCGCTATGCCCGATTACCTGAATTTTTTGATCCTTGAAAATTTGCAAATAAGGAATGATGGAATCGATTTGTGCCTTTTGCACGGCATTCAATTTCCACGAGCCTTTGGAAAATAAAATGTGCGTTCCATTAATTTTATCTAATGCCTTTAGAAGCTCCGGGGCAACTTGCAGTTGATTAACGATTACAGGAAATCCCGAAGCCCGAGCGGCGGCCCGTGCCAATTGCATGCGTTCGTCTTCATTGCCCACCGTGCCTTCCATCAGCAAAACATCACCATCGGCAATAAAGCGCATGTTGTGCAAATCAGCGAACAAATTGGCCGGAAGGTAAGATTGCATTTGCTTAATGAAGCGGTGATAATTAAAAGATGGCAACGGAGCGGCTTGCGGAGCGGATGAAGAAGGCCAGGCATACCAGATGCCCGCTCCCAACAAGCCGAGAAACAAAAGAAGCACCGCAACTTTCAGCCAGACAGGCGCCTTTTGCCTTTTGGCGCTTTGCGGCTCAAAGGCACGCATCAGCTCATTCAATTCAGCAGGAATAGGAGCAAAAGGGGTAAGGTCTCCGTCGAATTCCCGCAAATGTTTGGCAAACATTTTGTGTAAACGCGTTTCGAGTTCTTTTATTTGTTCGTAAAATCGTTCGGGAGGCACACCGGAAATGACGACGGCCAGAAAGGCATAGCGTCCGTTTTCGAGATAGATCTGAAAATCATCGTATTCGATGACGTTTAAATCCTGCGTCTTTCCGTCCGCACCTAATGCATCCTGTGCAAAACTTTTGATGGCGGTTAACATGCCGCTAATCACTTCTTTAACCGCGCTCTCTTCCCTTTGTCGTGAGACGTGGGCTAAAAGAAGGCCGCTTTTTTTGTGAATGTAAAAAACTTCATGAATGCCGAACGGCAGGACCTCGCTTAAAACCGCTTCATCCGGCGACAGCCCCTTAAGCCGTGCTTCGACACGCCTGCGAAACAGCCGAAACGACAGGGCGTTGTCCAACTTTTCATTGACTGCACGGGCTAAATTCTTCATGGCCTCGGCCACTGCTTTACGAATAGCCTGCCCGATGACCGGGTACAACGCATCGACAATATCCTCTTTCGCCGCGGCAATTTGATTGCGAATAGCCGGGCCGATGGCCGGAGCCAAAACCTTGGCCATTTCTTCCGAGGAATGACGGACACGGCGGGCCAGTAACTCGATGGTAAGCGCATCCAGGCGATTTAACAACTTTTCTTTGTCATCCAGATCGGATCGTAATTTTTCCAGCTCCCGGGCCAGGCTCTCGATGCGTTCGCGCTCCTGAGTCAGTAAAATGGCTTTTAATTCTTCAATAGCCCGTTTATTGGGCTGGTTTGCGGCCGAATCACTTGTTTGCATTCTTCGAGCCGTGCTCCATTATTTGTTCCATGACGTTTTCACCTTTCAAACGCATGCCCATTTCGATTAAATAATTGCCCATTTGCAACCGATCCGCCTTGTCGTTGATCAGTTCTTCGATTTTGCGCATAATCTCTTGACGAGTTTCTTCCCAATCTTTTTGCATTTTTTCAAGATCATTTTGCACCTGTTCGGCCAAATTGTTGGCCGTGCCCTGCAAGTCCTGCTGCAATGCCGCCAATTGTTTCTCTTTTTCGATTAAATTTTCCTGAATTTTATTCAGGGTTTCATCGATTTTAGTAAAGCGGCGATCGTATTCGCGAATTTTATCGCCGAAAATCAGTTCGCGAATTTGTGAAATATCGTTTGCGGAATGTTTTTCTTCAGGCATCGGCTTATCTCCTATTTATTGCAATCACTTTGGTATTTTTTCCTCTGAACGAACTTTGCACATAAGCATAAATCCGGATAAACTTAACCGGCTGTCATCTGCGTTTTTCTTGATTAATTATTCCTGAACGGGTCGATCGTTTTACCTGTTAGTTAAAATGTTACCTTTAAAGTAATAATTTATCATGCGCAAAACAAGATATTTTGCTGTAGATTACATTAACACGCTTAAAATTTGTGATCACAATGTGATCTTGAGGAAGAAAATGAGAATCAATCAATGGCCAAAATGCGGATGGCCGCTAAAATGCAAAAGGAGATCCCGCTAACGAGATCTCCTTTGAGCCATTCTTTTTTGAAACTTTTGGAATATGAATGTTCAACTCAAACGTTCTGCCACAATTTCGGCCAAATCACGCACATCCATTTTGGCTTCCATTTCGTTGTTGGCATCGGTTAGCATCGTTAAGCAGAACGGACAGGCCGTGGCCACTTCCTGTGCCTGAACATCAATGGCCTGCTGCATACGCGCCTGCCGTACAGGTTGTTTCCCCTTCTCTTCTTCTTTCCACATTTGCGCTCCTCCGGCACCACAGCAGAAACTGGCATGGCGTGAATTTTTCATTTCCACCAATTCCAGCCCTTTAATGGAGTGCAATACCTGACGCGGGGCTTCGAATTCATGGTTGTAGCGACCCAGATAGCACGGATCGTGATAGGTTAACGTTTTCTGTTTTTCGTCTTCGGATAAGTGAATTTTACCTTGACTTAAAAGATCGTTAATCAATTGCGTGTGGTGAATGACCTCGTAATTCCCGCCGAATTGAGGATACTCGTTTTTAAGGGTATTCAAACAGTGCGGACAGGTGGTTACGATCTTTTTCACGCCCGCTTTGTTCAATGTTTCCACATTCGCTTCGGCCATCATGGAAAAGAGATATTCGTTACCGGCGCGCCGTGCACTGTCTCCGGTACACTGTTCCTGATTGCCCAATACGGCAAAATTTACCTGTGCCGCATTCAATATTTTGGTAAAGGCACGGGCGATTCTTTGTCCTTTTTGATCAAAGGCTCCGGCACATCCCACCCAGTACAAAATTTCATAATCCGGATTTTCTTCCACGGTTTTTACCGTTAGGCCGGGCTCTTCTTTAGCCCAGGCCAGACGATCTTCATTCATGTTCCAGGGATTTCCGTTGCGTTCCATGCCGTTAAACGCGGTCTGTAGTTCGTTGGGAAAGCGGCTTTCTTCCAGTACCAGACTGCGACGCATATCTACGATGCGTTCCACAAATTCGATGGTCAAGGGGCAAGCCTCTTCGCAGGCCCGGCATGTGGTGCAAGCCCAGAGTACCTCTTCGGAGATCACGTTTCCTATCAACGGATCGTGTTTTAGTTCCAGCTCATCCAATTCCTTTCGGGAATGTTTTACCAGATCGTCCATGTTTTCATTAATGTAATGCCGCATGTCTTCGTTAATTACTTTGGGACTGAGCAACTTTCCTGTTCCGTAGGCCGGACAAACCGATTGACAGCGTCCGCATTCCGTGCAGGTGTACACATCCAGAATGTCTTTCCAGGCAAAGTGATGAATTTTAGAGGCCCCGTAATGTTCGGCATTTTCAATATCCAGAGTAGAGAGCGGGCCGATTTCCAGATTTTGGAAGAAAACATTAAACGGTGCGGTTAAAACATGAAAATGTTTGGAAACGGGCAGAAAATTAAGAAAAAGCAAAACAACGGCGGCGTGTGTCCACCATCCGATGTGATGGATCATCGTAGCGGTGGAAGCGCTCATATTTTGGCCGACAAACCACTGCCCCATCCAGTAATTCATTAGTGAAGCATTTTTTAAGGCTTCTCCCTGCAGCACCCATTCGGCGCCGTTCATGAAAAAATCGGAAACCATGATCAGTAAAATAAAGGTCAGGATTAAGTAACCTTCCCAATTGATGGTTAACCGTTTGGGTTTTAAAAACAAGCGCCGGAAAAAGGCATAAAGCACCATGAGCACAACAATAATTTCAAAAATATCACGCAGATAATTGTAAACGGTCAGCGTTTTCGAGCCTGCGGTTAAAAAGGGGAAATGGAAGCCTGGAATGAGTCCGCCGAAAATTACATTACTCGAATTGATAAGCAAAACGACAAAGCCCCAAAAAATAAAGGCATGGGCAATGCCGCCGTCCCAAAATCGAGGATTTAAAATACGCGTTTGCCCTAAAACGACTTTAATCGTTAGCCATAATCGTTTCCCGATTTGATCGTAACGATTCTTCGCTTCACCCTTGCGAATGACGGTTATTCGGCGATAAATCAGGTAGGCGAACAACGCCATCATGGCGAGAAAGAAAACAATGTAAATACCGTAAGCCAAATGGTTACTTTCCGGATACATTTTCAACCCCTCTGTTTTAAAAATTTATTTAAGCGCTAAATTCATCAAAGAACAAACCTTCCTGCAGCGACTAAAAAGGGCTTCCATTTCGTTTAAACAAAATGGTTAAAAAGAATGCCATCATTTCTCTTAATAAACTATTTTGGGCGCATTGCCGGAATAATATCGCTTAGCGGAGTGGGCTTAAGGCCGGATTACAATTTAAACCGTACGTTGCAAACCTTTTACGGCCGCGGCAATTAATCGCGGACCGAATCCCGTTGCTCCTTTACCCCAATAATCGATGTGTTTGATATCGTTGGCCAGGCCGGCCATATCGATATGGGCCCAATTGGTTTTACCGATAAAATTTTGCAAAAACTTGGCGGCCGTAATGGCCCCTCCCCAGCGGCTTCCGATATTTTTCAGATCGGCTACGCTGCTTTCCAGATCTTTTTGGTAGATATCGTCCAAAGGCATGGGCCAGAGCAAATCACCCGATTCATCACCGGCTTTGATTAACACGTTTTTTAAATTGTCTGAATTACTGAACAGCCCGGCACGTTTATCACCTAATGCCACCATCATGGCACCGGTCAAGGTGGCAAAATCGATGATGACATTGGGTTTAAAGCGCTGGTTGGCATAAGCCAATGCATCGGCTAAAATTAAGCGCCCTTCCGCATCGGTGTTGATGACTTCAATCGTTTTACCCGAATAGGATTTTACAATATCGCCCGGTTTCATGGCCGATCCGCTGGGCATATTCTCAACCAGAGGAATGACCCCGATGACTTCGCTTTTCGGCAAAGCATGAGCCACGTAATCCATGCCACCGATAACCGCGGCCGCACCGGCCATGTCGTATTTCATTTCTTCCATATTTGCCGAGGGTTTGATGCTGATACCGCCGCTATCGAAGGTGACCCCTTTTCCGACCAAAGCAATGCGCTTACCGTTGGGATTAGAAGGTTGATAGCGAATAATAACCAAAAACGGCGGATGCACACTGCCCTGAGCCACCCCCAACAAAGCCCCCATGCCCAGTGTTTCCAATTCTTTGCGCTCCAGCACTTCTACGGAGCATCTTGCAAATTGAGCAAAATGTTTTTGCACGAAATTCTTGATATCCTCAGGTGTGGCATCGTTGGAAGGCAAATTGGCCAAATTACGCGTTACATAAACGGCGTTCATCACTTTTTGCGTCTTTAAAAAGGCCTGCCTGAAGCGGGGAGAATAATTGTCTTTACTGCACACATAGATATAGCGGGCTTTTTTCTCTTTTTCTTTTTGCTTTTTTTCACTCTTGTATCGATCGAAAACATATTGTTTAAAAAAGATTCCCTCGCTTAAATTTTCGATCAATGCATTATGGCAAACGAGCAAATTTCCCAAATAGATGTGGTTCCGGCGCGTGTTCAGTTTTTCCTGTACACCCTGTAACGTATATCCTAACTCGCGAAAATCCTGTGCGCTTAATTTCTCTTCGTCGCCCAAACCGACCAATAAGATCCTTTGCACACTGGAATTCCCGGCAGGATAGATCAGATGGGTCTGTTTGAGTTCTCCCTTAAAATCCTTAAAATTAGAGAAAAAATATTCTAAATCGGAGACTACACAAGGTGGGAATGCCGAAAAATCTTTTTTTCTTTTTTTTACAAATGATTCCGATAGGAATAAAATCAATAAATTCGAATTAAGCCCATATTCAGGGACGGTTGCAACCTGAAACACAATGAATCCTTTCCATTATTAAAACTGCGCAGGAATTGCCTTTTGAGTTATTAAAAGATTGCGTTTAATCGGACTGATCCGATCCACAAACAAAATTCCGTTCAAATGATCGATTTCGTGCTGTAAAATACGCGCCAGCCACTGGGTGTATTCTTCCGTAAATTCTTTACCCTTTTCATTCTGATATTTAACCACAATACGGGTTGCACGAACCACCTCTTCGTGAACGCCCGGTATGGAAAGGCAGCCTTCTTCTTTAACATCGGTTTCCTGCGAAAATTCGATGATTTCCGGATTAATGAAGGCGCGGGGATATTCCCCTTTCACTAATTCCGAAGCATCCACCACGACGACCTGTCTGGAAAAACCGATTTGCGGAGCCGCCAATCCGATGCCGTCTTCCACGTACATGATATCTATCATATCATCGACAAATTTGCGTAGTTTTTTGTCGAACTCTACAACTGGTTCGGCTTTTTTTCGCAAAATGGGATCACCGATGATGCGTACTTTATATCTCAAATTTTAAACCTTTCATTTTTACAACGATTACATTTTTTAAATCGAAAATACGAAATAATAGCCGCTAAGGAACCTCAAAGGCTCCCAAAAAGCGAAATTAACCACCCGTACATTCTCCGTTAACAGATAATTTTACATGAACAAATATAGTAAAAAATTGAAAATAATAAAAATCGATTCGTTGGTGCTAAGCGAAGAACTAAAGTAGCAATTGCGGCCTTTGCGATGAAGAAATTTTTTGACAACTAAGCGCTAATTTGTATGGTCGATCACAATAGGCTTAAACGGCTCCGCCACGCTTTGAAAATGCGCTGTTGGATAATTTCACACCACGCGTGGCAACGTCCGTGTTGAAGCCGGTGTTAGTTGTTTTTGATATTCTTTTTTTCTTGAGAAAGCTTTACAAAATTAATAGGCGGTAATAAAATAGGATTTATCCCCGCCTTTAGAGATAATGTAGCTAAATGTTCTCTAACAAATGGGAAAATTATTGCCGGACCGTTTATTTGAGCAAAATTATCAACTGATATAATATCATCTCGAGAATATTCAAAAATTCCAAGCATTTTTATTCTTGAGAATATTTGATTTTTATCTGCAATACCCGCCTTAAAATCAATAGTCAAAATAACAAATAATTTATTTTCTTTTTTTTGATTTTCTATATTAATATGAATATCAGATTTAAAATTTTCAGCATCATAATTTATTTCTGGTTCTCTCTTAAATTGGCTTTCAACCAAAATAATATTCAATAATTTATAAGATGATTTTTCCATTAAATTTTCCCTACGCTGCACTCGAATATTTATAATCTATATAAAAATTTTCTTCTGATATATTTTTTGTTTTTTCATAATATGTAAAATCTAATTCATTATTAATTCTAAAATTAAATGTAAAATTTAAAAAATTATTAAACATATAATTTTCAGATAATTCCAAATTTATCTTAGAATATTTTTGAAGAATAGGAATATAATTATTAAAAATTTCAATATCTGCAAAATTGTAAATTAAAGATTTATTAAAAATATCATATAGCATTCCCTTTATTTCAAAAATAGCATTATTAATATCGATAACATCGTTTTCTGTAATAAAAACAATTCCTTCAGATGGATATATTTCTATAAAATTATTTATTATCTCTTCTTCTTTTAATATATATAATTCATCATTTTCATAAAATTGTTTTGGTAATATTTTTATATAATGAGTTGAATCGAATTCATCAAATTCATAAATGCATTTAATGTATTGAATGGTTTTTACAAGTTCTTTTAGTTTACTTTTAACAAAGTCTATTGAATTCATAATGAAAAATCCTTATTCAAAATATTTAAGATTTCTTTAGCAATTTTTTCTGATTTATCACATTTATTATAATCAACCCTAATATTTTTATAATCAGATTCGACTCGAATTCTCTTCAGTTTATATATTTTTCTTTGGAATTGCAATGATTTGTTTCTATTAATCTTTCTATGCTCAGTATAAATTTTATTTATTAAC
Source organism: uncultured Caldithrix sp. (assembly GCA_964532875.1). GTDB lineage: Bacteria > Calditrichota > Calditrichia > Calditrichales > Calditrichaceae > Caldithrix. The sequence goes on from CAZHIZ010000016.1 coordinate 9,465, forward strand.
CAATTATGAAAGGTACTTCCAGAATTCCTTGATTCAGTTTCAATTTCTGTTTCTTGTTTATGTAAAGATGTTAAAAGAATATGTATCATAATTTGAACACAACTATAATAAAAGCAATGAATGCTAGATGAATAGAATTTGTTTTTCTTCAATATAATACCAGAATTTAGATTTTCTTGGGATTTTAAACTAATTTCACTCATGGTTACAATATAAAAAATTAAAATTTATAAAACAACTAACACTTATTTTTCTCTTGCTTCTACTCCCGCCCAAGACGTATTACCGTTAAACCAGGCCCAACTGGTACAAGGTTTTTTCCAGTTCTTCCAGTTTAAAAGGCTTTTGCAGGCAACCTTTAAAACCGTACGTTTTAAATTGGGCCATTACCGGATCGTTGGAATACCCGCTGGAAACAATGGCCGTAGCCTTTGGATCAAATTTCAATAGTTCGCCAATGGCCTCTTTCCCACCCATTCCACCGGGGATGGTCAAATCCATAATCACCAAATCGATTTTTTTACCATCGTTGCTCAATTTTTTGTAAAGCGAAAGAGCCTGTTTTCCGTCGGTAGCATGAATGGTTAAAAACCCCAATTGACTGAGCAGTTCGGTGGCGATTTCACGGATCATGTCCTCATCGTCCATGATTAAAATCAAACCGCTGCCGGAACGTTTTTGGCGCACGGAACGGGATTCCGTTTTTTCTTTTTTAGGAGCCTTTTTGCGCGAAGCCGGCAGATAAATGGTAAAGCGCGTTCCCTTGCCTATTTCGGACTGAACTTCGATGTGGCCATCATGTTTGGCGATAATGGAAAAAGAGGTTGCCAGCCCCAAACCGCTTCCGCTTTGCTTCGTGGTAAAAAAGGGATCGAAAATGCGCGAAAGATATTTTTCGGGGATACCGATACCCGTATCTTCAATGATTAAGCGAATGTACTTCCCCTTTTTTAGCGGCAAAGACGCTTTGCCTTCGTAATTAAAATTTTTCAAGGCAATTCGAATGGTACCGCCGTTGGGCATGGCATGGTTGGCATTGATAATCATATTCTGAATAACCTGGCTGATCTGACCGGCATCCACTTCAACAGACCAGAGATCATCATCCACATCAAGAGAATAATCCACATTGGAGCCGCTTAAGACAAACTCCGCGGAATCGCGCACCAATTCAATCAAATTGGCATGCTTTTTTATCGGTGCTCCGCCTTTGGAAAAGGTTAATAATTGCTGCGTCAATTCTTGCGCCCGATTGGCCGCTTTCTCCGCACTTTGGATACGTTGTAATAATTTTTCATCATTTTTCGATTGTAATCGCATCAAAGACAAATTACCCATGATGGCCGTTAAGAAATTATTAAAATCGTGGGCAATGCCTCCGGCCAGCACACCGATGGATTCCAGTTTTTGATTCTTAAGCAATTCTTTTTCCATACGCTGTTTGTCCGTGATATCTCTGAAGGCCACGACGCCCCCGATGAGAATGCTCTGCTTATCTTTGATGGGGGCAACGGCATATTCGATGAGAATGCGTTTTTTATCCTGTGTTATCAAATAGCCTGTTTTCTCGATTTGCTTATTACCGTTTTGAGCAAACAGTTGTGTCACAGGATTTTTCTGCGGGCGCAACGTGTTGGGATCGATGGTTTTGAATATTTGTTCGAAACTAAATTTTTCGAGGTGTTCTTCTTTTTTTATCTTCATCATGCCGCGGGCTTTTTTATTACAAAGAATAATTTTTTGTTCTTTGTCCACGGCAATCACTCCATCGGCAATAGCACCGAGTGTAGCGGAAAGACGTTCTTTTTCGGCCATGAGCTCCTGTTCGGCTTTTTTACGATCTGTGATATCGAAAACAGTGGCCAAAACGGCCGGCTTGTTTTCATAATCAATAATACGTCCCGTAAAATCCAGCCATTTTATCTTCCCGCTTTTAGTAATGATGCGAAATTCATAGCGTTCCGGTACATTTAAATCCCCTTTTATGCGGCGAGCAAAACGTTCTCTTAAAGTCTTTCGATCATCGGGATGTACCAGTTGCCAAATATTCATGGAATACAATTCCTTGACGGAATATTCGGATATTTTCTGCGCCGCTTTGTTGACATATTTGAAACGGTTTGCCTGGTGAATATAAATACCCGAACTGGTCGACTCGGTATAAGTCCGGAATTTTTTCTCACTTTCGTTTAAGGCTTTAAAGGCCCGTTCGACCTCTTCTTTTTCTTTTTGCAATTCAAGTGTACGCTCTGCCACTTTTTCTTCCAGTATTTCACGGGCCCGCCTATTCTCCAATTCCCGATATCGAACGGCCCCGACTACCGAGGAAAAGACGGCTAACAAGGCAAGCGTAATAAACCACCAGGTTTTATAAAACGGAGGGGTGATAATAAAAGAGAACTCCGCCGGTGGTTCCGACCAGTGTTCACCGTCGATAGAAGCCCTAACCTGAAAGGTGTAATTGCCGGGAGGCAGATAGGAATAAGTGGAAAATCCGCTTTTTACAGGAGGTGACCAACTATCGTCAAAACCAACTAATTTATATTGGTAACGTACCCACTCCGGTACCTTAAGATAGAGTCCTGTGAAAGTAAACGTTAAGTAATTACGATTGGCCGCCAATTTGTGATTTGGACCGATCTTCTCTTCCTTTAAAAAGACTTTTAAGCCGGTTATTTTAATACGCGGCACGAAATTAAATTCATGCAGGCTCTTCGGATTAATTTGCACGGCTCCGTCGATGGTACCGAACCACAAATTACTATCCGGGTCGACAAAAACGGCGCGTTCATTGCATTCCGAAATTTTAAATCCTTCCTGATTGCCGAAATGAACAAAAGAACGGGCATGTTGATCCAGACGCGCAATACCCCGATTGGTCCCTATCCACAATTCATCCCGCCAAAAAGCAATGGAATACAAGGCCTGCTGATCCAAACCGGAGGTGCTGGTAAAATCATGAAATTTTTTCCCGTCAAACATCACCAACTCATCATCACCGGTTAAAAGCCATAAATTGCCCTGTTTGTCTTCGGTAATATTGGTAATGCCCTGAACGGGATAACCGTTTTTTATCGAATAGCACTTAAATGTTTGCCCGTCGTAAAGGATTAAACCGGCATCGACGGTACCGAACCACAAGTCACCATTTCTTGCCTTATAAACTACCGTAATACTATCGCTTAAATTCTTTGAAACCTTACGAGAATAATGCTTGAATTTTTTTGTATGCGGATTAAAAACCATTAGTCCGTCATAAAGAGATCCAAACCAAAATCGACCTTGATTATCTTGCCCAACTGATGAAACACTGGTGGGGTCGAACTTTTTGGGGAAATTGAAATAAGAAAATTTTTTCTTTTTAATGTGATATCGAAAAATGCCGGCACCGTTGGATACAAACCAAATGTATTTTCCTGTACCACGGTAGATTTGCAGTACACTTTGGATGGGTTTGCCGGCTATTTTATTAAAATAGCGATAAGTGCCCGTTTTGTGATTGTACAGCGCCAAACCGTCTTCCAGCCCAAACCACGTTTGCTGCCTGTCCCCCCAAATACTCCAGACGATTTTACTTGATTTGTATCCCGGGAAAAGGAAGTATCTAATGGAATGACTACGCAATTGGTCAAGGCCCAATCCGTCATAACCAAACCAAATATCGCCTTCGTTATCTTCGTAAAGTTCCGAGATATTATCTGAAATCAATCCCTGTTTTTGAGTCAAATGTCGAAAAACAAAATTCCTTTTGGACCAATTTTCGGCAGAAAGAATATAGGCGCCATTTTTGTAACTCAGAAACCACAGATCGTGATTCCGTGTTTCATAGGTTAAAAAAATATTCTCGGCCGGCAGGCTTTTATGCGGAATTTTGATAAATTCCTTTTGCGGCGTGTAATAAATAAGTCCCAAATTAGCTGTACCAATCCATACCCCTCCCTGATGATCCTCTTTAACATTTAAAATATAGGGTTTCATTTTATCAGGGAAAGTCAACGAATCCAAAGACACTGAATCACGTAAGGTGGCATTATGCAAGATGGAGATGCCCAACGGCGTGGCAAACCAAAAATCTCCGTTTCGGCGATGTAACATGGAAAATATGTAGTTACTTTTCAGGTGATTTTTTTTACGGGTAAGCCGGTGGAAGTCTTTTCCCTTCCCGTAAAATATTCCCTGCCCCATAGTGGAAACCCAAATTCTGCCGGTAGGCTCTACAAATATTTGTACAACAGAAGCATTCCGTTGGGCTTTACCGTCACAGGTGATTTGTAGTTTTTCAAATTTGTCTTTAGACGGATCGTACACGGTTATTTTTCCGTGTTCATGCCCAAACCACAACCGCCCTTGACTATCTTTAAATACACAAACTACGTAATTTTCCGAAAGTCCGTTACGCTTTGTGAAACGCTTAAAATTTTTACCATCAAAACAGGAAACACCGCCGACCGTGGTAAACCAAATAAAGCCTTCATTATCCTGAATAATATCGGTAATTTGGGACTGGATCAATCCGTCCTGCACATTGTAATGGCGAATATCGAGTTGTTGGGCGTAAATGAATGTATTTAATAAAATTCCCCACAGGAAAAACACGATTAAATTTTTTTTCATAACTCGGCCCGAACGCTTCCTTGTTTCTTCAAAGCTACCTTCCGTATCATCGCATATTTTCGATAAGTTATTATAAAACATTAGCGATTATTTTGTTAAGTTACCAATAATTTTAGCCACGATTCGCTTTCCCGTAAATAGTCTTGCAGGTTCTCCATTCCGATCAACGGTTTGTGTGCTTCCGGCAAAAAACAAATTTCGTTTTGAGCAAACCGTTCTGTATTTCGTACGATTTCATTTCTCTGCGGGCTTTTATTAATTACCAATTTGTGCACCGGAATTTGCAGTTCACTTAAAAATGCACCAATACGTTCCGATTCCGCCAGAGCCACGGAATCCGGTGTACTTACCACATTGAGCAAACAGCGCTCCTTATCCCTGAACAGGGACAAAAGATTGTCATACTCGCTCTTCTGTTCCAGTAAATTCTTTTTGATCTTATCCGTTTCGATTACCGAGTGACCGAATTTTACGGACGAAATGATTTCTTTCTTTTGTAAAATTTCTTCGCGTAAGCGTAATAGTTGTTCCAACCAAACCAACGAAACGGAAGGTAAACCGAAAAATTTAAGGGCGACGGCCGTGGGCGGCATATCGAAAATGAGATAATCGTACTTTTTAAATTTTTGATAATAATGGCGAAAAGCCAAAAGCAGTCCGTATTCTTCCATGCCGGGTGCCAAACGCAACACTTTAAAATGTTTTTCCAAATTGATGGCGCTTAAATATTGGTAGCTGTGGCGTAGCTGGGCCTCGGTATTTTGTAAATAGGCACGGATGAAACGATCAATATCCGCCTCCACCACGGTTAAAGAAGCCGATAAACGGGAAGGTTTCCTCTGGAGAATATCAAAAAGATTGTGAGCCCGATCCAATGAAATCAAGGCAACGCGGGAGGCCTGTTTAGCGGCTGCCAACGCACTTAAGATGGAAAGCGACGATTTGCCCACGCCCCCTTTGCCCAAATAAAAAATAATTTTCATGTCAATCCACAGTAAAAATTAATCGATATCCAAATAGGAAAACAATTCCGACAAAGGAGCGTTGGCCAATTCGATTCGTTGAATCATGCGCATAATTTCCTGCTCCATCAAGGGCATTAAGCGCAACCCAATGCCCAAAGGCGGCGCCGGCAGACCGACCCAATAGCCGAAAATCAAAAGCGTAAAAATATGCTCCAACTCCGCTTGCTCCCATTCCACCGTATCAATCGCTTTGGAACGGAAGTAGGCGTCTAACGTTTTCCACCCCTGTTTGATTTTTTTGAGAATATCCCGCATCATGCCTGCGCTTCCGGAACGGTTTCCGTTACTTCGCTTTTAGTTTGAAAAAATTTGTAAACACCCTCTATCATAATCCATAAAACCAAAAAGATAATGACGCCGTTCACCGTGAGAAGCAGAATTTTTTTCGAAGCAAAAAAATGCGATTCGTTCATCATGCTGGCCCAGAAAGTCATGATCGCCATAAACAGAGCCGGAACACCCGAAACAAGCCATTTCCAGCCTCCCCGGGAACGTAAATACAGCGTAATTACAGTTAAGGCCAAAGCCGATAACGTTTGATTGACCGCTCCGAACATGGGCCACAAGGTTAAAGCACCGGCGCCATTGGCTCCGTTGGCAAAAGCTAACAATCCGGCCAAAATTACGGCTAAGGCAGTGGCCGGATAGCGCCTGCTCAAAACCGGCATTTTGATATCGGTGGTAATTTCACTAATGATGTAGCGTTGAATGCGGGTGGCCGTATCGAGTGTTGTTCCGGCAAACGAGGCCACAAAAACGCCCATGATGACAATGGCAATATTCTTGGGAATGCCCAAAGCCGCAATAAAATTGGCCGCTCCGGTTACAAAGGCCGCAATTTTATTTCCTAATCCCGCTGCCGCCGTCCACGAGGCGTAATGGGTGTTCCAGGCCTGAAGGCCGAATAAGGTTTGTCCGCTTTTCGTTACATATCCCAGGCCGATTCCGGCACCGACCGCGGCAATAACCAAAGTGGCCAAGGCGCCTTCCATCAGCATGGAGCCGTAGCCCACGAACAAAGCGTCCTTTTCACTGCTCACCTGTTTGGACGAAGTACCCGAAGCAACCAGTGAATGAAATCCCGAAATGGCCCCGCAAGCAATGGTGATAAACAAAAAAGGCCATAAAGGCGGTGCTTTGGGCGGATTCATCTGAACGGCCGGGGCCACCATCTGCAAATGGCCGCCGAAGGAAGCGGCAATGATCCCCGTGAACATAAGCAACATGGCAATCAATAGCTGATAGGCATTAATAAAATCCCTTGGTTGCAATAGCGTGGTAACCGGCAGTACCGAAGCGATAAAGGCATAGATCAATAAAATAATTGTCCAGAGACCCGTGGGCGGAATGCCGAATAATGTCGGCATTTTCAAAGGTAAGTAAGCGCCGGCGATCATGGTGGCGTACAGCGTTATGACGGCAATAATCGACCAAATCAAAACATTTTTCTTCTTGCGGTAAATCAAATATCCCAGATACATGGCGATGGGAATTTGCAACCAAACCGGTAAAACCGCCGTGGGAAAGGTATCGAAAATAATGGCGATGACTAAACCGAAAATGGCAATAACGATCCACAAAGTTAAAAAGACAATAATAAAAAAGAAAAATTTTGTCCGCGCATTAATGTATTTTGCGGTAAACTCGGAAATGGATTTTCCCTGATTGCGCAGCGAAATAACTAAAGAGCCGAAATCATGGACAGCCCCCATAATAACGGATCCTAAAAAAACCCAGATTAATGCCGGTACCCAGCCCCAAATAATGGCAATGGCCGGGCCGACAATGGGTCCGGTTCCGGCGATGGAGGTAAAATGGTGTCCGAAAATAATCTCTTTTTTGGTGGGCACATAATCCACCCCGTCTTCGAATTCTTTCGAAGGGACCCCTGCCTTATCCGAGAGCTTAAAAATAACATTGGCCAGATACTTGCCGTAAAGATGGTACATAAGAATGTAACCGAGGAATGTAAGCGTCACGATGATCAATGTTTGCATAAGACAACCCCGTCGTTAATTCGTCTTGCCAACCGTTTATTAAAACATAAGGGCAAAATATAATTAATATTAAAAATAAAGCAAATCTCCCGATTTTGAAAAGAAAGACCTCTTAAAAAGCAAACCTGTTTCCTTTACATCTTTAACCGGAATTCCTATTCATTTATTTACACTCACTTTAAAAAATTATGGGTATTTAAATTCCAGATTAGCGGTACAATGAATTTCACCATTAGTGTAATCAAAACCGTCACAATGATATTCAGAACCAATCCGATTTTGGCCATCTGCGGGATGGACATGTAACGCGTTCCGAACACAATGGCATTGGGCGGTGTTGCCACCGGCAGCATAAAGGCCAAAGAAGCCGAAACCGTTGCGGCAATGATTAATAGAAAAGGATGCACATGGATGGCCATGGCCACACCGGCCACTACCGGAATAATCATGGCGGCTGTGGCCGTATTGGAAGTCACCTCGGTTAGAAATTTGGCCAGCACAACCACAATTAAAATAACCAGTAAAATGTTCAACGATTGCAAAGACTGCAATTGCAGACCGATCCATTTGGAAAGTCCGCTCACTTCAAATCCTTTGGCCAAAGCCAAACCGCCGCCGAATAAGAAGATAACATCCCAGGGTAAGCGTGTGGCCGACTTCCAATCCAGAACAAAAGTGCCCTTTTCCCAGTCCACGGGAATCATGAAAAGCACCGAGGCGCCGGCCATGGCAATGGTGGAATCTTTAATGGTTTTCGGCCCGAAAGGAATGAATCCGCGAACAATCCAGAGAAAGGCCACTACGGCAAAAGTAATCAAAACCCAGCGTTCGGGTGCTTTCATTTTGCCTAATTTTTTAATTTCTTCTTCCAATACCTCTTTCCCGCCGGGCAATTCCTTAATCTCCGGCGGAGCGGCGATTTTGATTAAATAATACCAGGTTAAAAATAGCAAAACAATCGAAAGGGGCAAACCGAACATCATCCATTGCACAAACGTTACCGGAATGTTGTACGTTTGTTCGATGAAACCGACCAGAATGGTATTCGGCGGAGTGCCGATAATGGTCGCTGCTCCGCCGATGGAGGCGGCGTAGGCAATGCCCAACATTAAAGCCAAGCCGAATTTAAAATGTGTGGGCCGGGTATCGATGTTTAATTCCGTATTGCTTTCGATAAATTCAATGGTTTCTTTGAGAACGGCCAAACCGATCGGTACCATCATCATGGTGGTGGCGGTATTGCTAATCCACATGGAAAGGAAGGCGGTGGCAATCATGAATCCCAGAATAATGCGATTACTGCTGAAACCGACCAAACGTATGGTGTGCAGGGCAATGCGCCGATGCAAATTCCATTTTTCCATGGCAATAGCAATTAAAAAACCGCCCAAAAACAGAAAAATCAAATTATGCGCATACGGTGCACAACTGTCTTTTGCATTCATTACTCCCAAAAGAGGAAACAAAGCCGTAGGCAGCAAAGCGGTTGCCGGAATGGGCACGGCTTCCGTAATCCACCAGATGACCATTAATGTGGCCACGGCCCCGACCTTAACCCCGGCTTCCGACAATCCTGCGGAAGGCGGTAATAATCCGACAAAGACGGCCAGAATCGGGCCGGCAAAAAATCCGATTTTTTGACGTAAGGTGTACATTGCAGTAAACTCCCATTTACTTTTTTGATAAAAGTATATACAAAAACAATAAAAACAATGCAACGGTTTGGGGGCTAAAATGAAATGAAAATTAGTTGGCCGAAAAATTTAAAATTTTTTGACCGAAATAGAGAATGATCTCGTCTTCTAACGAATTTTCAACTTTTTCTCATGCCTGAGCGAGTCACTTTTTTAAATTCGGGAAAAATCCGTTCGATATTCGATCGCAATTGGAATGCACTAAAGTAAAACGATGGGGCG
>CAZHIZ010000016.1:19116-37499 GCA_964532875.1 uncultured Caldithrix sp.
TTTAAAGGCGAAACTTTTTGTGCACAAAAAATCCGCAAACCCAGACACGGATTTGCGGATTAAAAAGACAAAACGCTTCTTAAATTTTATTCGTTTTCTTCCAGAGCTTTGATGGCCACATCTACGCGATCAATGAGGTCGCTCAAACCGATTTGGCTGGCGGGACGATTCAAATCCATCAAAAACAAATCGTAATTTCCGTTGCGATTGGAATGAAAAACGATTTTGCTGCCATCGGGAGAAAAGACCGGATTTAAGTCGTCCGCAGGATTGGAAGTCAAACGCTGCTGGGCGGAACCGTCGTCATTCATCATGTAAATTTCGTAATTACCGTCCCGGTCTGAAAAGAAGGTAACCTTGTCGCCGGAAGCCGAAATATCCGGGGCGACATCGTTAACGCCGGGATTAAAGGTAAGCTGTTTGATCTCTTTGCTCTGTAAATCCATTTTGTAAATGGCATACGAACCGGAACGATTGGAATCAAAAATCACCTGGCCTTCTTCATCGGTGCTGCCCGGGAATAATTGCGGACTGCCCTCGTTGGAGGCATCTTTTGTTAATGCCAACTGAAAGCGCCCCGTGTTTTCCATGACGAAAATATCGCTGTGCAATTCGTAAAACGGGACGTCCTCGCGCAAATCGTTGCGTTGGGAGACAAAGGTAATAAATTTACCGGAAAACGAATAGCGCGGCCGCCAGTCATCGGAACCGTTACGGGTTAAATTTTCTTCTTCGTGCGTTTGCAAATTCATGACAAAAATGTCCCGCAATTTTTGATCGAAATCCACATCCCGGTGGTCATCGGCCGTGGAGGTGTAAACAATGTGTACGCCGTCCGGCGAAAACGACGGATTTTCTTCCTGAGCCGGAGTGTTGGTGATCTGTTCGCTTTTCCCTGTGGTTAAATCATAAATGAACAAATCCCAATTCCCGTTAACATCAGACTGATAGATGATCTTTTTCCCGTCAGGCGAAAAAGACCCAAAAGCCTCCTGAGCACCGGTAGCCACAATAGGCGTATCCTGAAAGGTGTCCACAAAATAGGGGGCAATCCGATCCACGTAATTTTCGCCGTCCAATCCCTGCAATACCGATTTGAACGTCTTGAATGCCCGCAGTTTGTCGCCCGATTTTAAGGCGATTTCTCCGTATTGATATTTGACCTCGGAATTATTGGGATCCAATTTCAAGGCCCCTTCCAAAACCTTCATCGCCTGCAAATTATGGCCGTTCTCAAAATACACCTTGGCCAGTTGCTGGCGGTATTCCATGTTATTGGGATTCTTTTTGATCTGCTTTTGCAGCATGGCAATTTTTGCTTTGACCTGCGCATCCGCTTCGCCGACATTGGGAATTTCTCCTTCCGTGGCTTTTTTGGAGCCTGAGCAGGCGAAAATCATTAATGCCAAAACGATAAGACCGAAGTATTTCATTAGGTGTAGCATGGCCACTCCTCACTGTATCTGTTTGATACGTTTTTCTGCATCGCGTTTTAGTACCAAATCTATGCCGGGACGTTTGATGATTTCTTTGTACATACGAATGGCATCATCAATACGTCCTAATTTTTCGTAGCACTGGCCGGAATAATAAAGCGCACTGGCTTCCCACTGCAATTTGGTTTTTTTGGAAAGCAAGGGAATTTTAACAAATTCCGCAATGGCATCTTCGTACCGCCCTGCTTTCAACAAGGCTTCGCCGATGTAAAACTGAATTTCCGGTTCCCGTTCGGCCGTTGCCTCAACTTTAATTGATTTCAAATAATCGACCGCTTTCTGGAATTGGTTTAGGTTAATATAGGCCCGCGCAATAATAATTTTTTTATCCAGTCGATCCGGAGCCTCCGGGAACTTCTGCAAATAGGAACGCGCCATGGCCTGAGCCGCATCCCAAAAGCCGGTTAAAGAATAGACCTTAATCAAGTTGGTCATTATGTTTGCTTCCAGATCGCAATTTCCGCAATAATCCAACGCTTTCTTGAACATGGCGATGGAAGCATCGTATTTTTCGGAGCGAAAATACAAAGAACCGAGTGTATTGTAAACGCCGGGCAACCGATCGCTATGCGGATATTTATCGGCAAAATTTGTCAAAATTTTAAGTGCTTCTTTATGCTTGTTGAGCGTAATCAGCACCAAGGCATTGTAATATTCGGCATCATCCACATATTCGGTCGATTTGTACTTTTTCTTTACCCTGGAAAAATATTTTTGAGCCTTGGTAAAATTTTTATTCAATCGATAATAATTCCCCAGCTCCAAATAGAACTGAGCCATAACGTTTTTCTTTTTGGGATAGTGTTTTTTAAAGGAAGCGATGAGAGGAACGGCCTGTTTAATTTTACCGTCGCGAATAAGAGCAATAATGTACTTGGCCTCGATTTCGTACTTTAAAGACGGGTCCGCGATGTGCTTTAATGCTCTGGCATACCATTCGGCCGCCTGCACGTAGTCTTTCTGCAAAAAGTAAATATCTCCGGCCTGAATAACCGCCTGGGCAAATAACGATTCATTTTTATCAGAAACGGCCTTAAAATTTTCACGTGCCAAATAGTACTGCCCGCCTTTCAGGTACAAATGCCCTAATGCAAAATGGGCCTGATCGCTAAAGTCACCTTTGGGCATTAACATTAAATACAATCGATAAAAACGAACAGCCTGCTGCACATCACCTTTCTTTTCGTACGCGTTGGCCAGATAAAAGATATCCTGAAAAACGTTGGACGGACTGAATTCTTTTAACAAAATGGGATCGTTTAAGAAGATGGTTTCCACATTCTTCTGCAAAAACGCTATGGCACGATCATATTCTCCGGCTTTTAAATAGATATCGCCCATTTGTGCCCGGCCGTTTTGCACTAAATCGGAATAGTAAAAATAGGTGCGTAATTTCTCAAAATCTTTGATGGCCTGTGCATATTGTCCGTTTTTCAGATGAAATTGCAACAAATCGTTCAAAGCCTGTGCCGCTTCGCCGCTAAACATAAAATCGCTTACAACCTGATTTAAATAATGAACCGCTTCTTGCGGATTTTGCGGCATTTCCAAACGGGCCAGACCTAATAAATATCGGGGCATTTCGGGCGAACGGGGAAATTCCTGAATTAATTTTTTGAAATATAGAATACTTTCGGCCGTGTAGGAAGAATCGAAGGCCAGATCTACGGCTAAGCTACGCATCCACACTTCCTTTAACGGGCTCTGGGGATACTTGGCAATTAATGCTTCCACTAATTTTTTTTCTTTTCTAACATCGGTGGTGTCCGATTTCAAGGTGGTTTTAATCAAAAGCCAGGCGCTTTCATCGGGACGGCTACAGGTATTGGCGTGAATAACCGCCTGCTTAAATTGATTGCGGGCTAAATTCAGATAATCCCGCTGGGCATTTCCATTGGTGAATTGAGAATAGGTCATCATTTTTAAATAGGTTTTCCCCAAATACAAACGGACATCGCCTTGATTGGTCGTATCCAATTGAAGGGTATTTAAAAATTGTTCTTCCGCTTTTTGGTAGTTCTTTAAATCCGCAAAATACAATTTGCCCAACTGAAAAGAGAGCCTTGCTTTTGAACGACCCTGGGCGTTGAGGAATTCCCCGAACAATTCGGCCAGATGATTCAGTGCCACGTCCTGATCAACCAATAAAAAGTCCTTTAAGAATTGACGGTGTTTTTCCGCTTCCGGCAGGAATTTGGAAGCATTAAATTCATGAATCAGCTTGTTAAAGTAATATTCGGCTTCTTTCGGCTCATTTATTTTTTCGTGAGCCAGAGCCACGTAATACAGCATTTCGTCTTTTTGCGCAATACGCTCCTGGCGCAAGAGATACGGTTGGGCCAAACTGATGATTTCGGCCCACTGCTCTTTTTGAGCTAAAACAGAAAGCAAACGTGCGCTTAATTCCGCTTTCTCCTTAAAATCCGTTACACGATTCAAACGTTGGTAAATGGCCGAGGAAGCTTGCTGATAATAATGGTGATCCTGTAACCAATCGAGATAAATGTTAAAAACACGTTTAAACACGTGTTGGTTACGGTGTGGATAGTTATTTAGTGCCCGGCCTAAAAGGGAGATCGCTTCAGAAATAAAATTTTGTTTTTCATTGCACAGGGCGCGTTTCAACGATAAAATGAGAGAGAGTGAATCGTCGGTTGTTTTTACCTTTTGGTAGCTGGCATCGGCCATTCGGTATTTAGCCGAGAGAAAATAGATATCGCCCAATAAATAGCGTATTTGATTTTTAATGTCCTCGTTTTTTTGAGCTTTTAACTGGGCTTTTAGGCGTTTGATAGCCTCGGCATATCGGGCTTCCTGAATATGTAATCGTCCCAGACGAAGCGCACTTAATCCGGCATATTCGCTTTGCGGCGCAAGAGTGATACTTTGAATAAAAGCTTTACGCGCTTCTTCCACAAACCCCAATTGTTCGTTAATTTGTCCTTCAATTAAATAGGCTTCGGCAAGGACACTGCTTTTATCACTTTGTATTTGAAAGGCCTTGTCCAAAAGTTTTCGTGCCGCATCCGGACGGCCCAGCAAATACAAAACTTTGGCTTTTTTAACCAGCGCCGGCAAGTACTCGGCGGACGAAGGATAGCGTTCGATAATGACGGTAAATAATTGGTTGGCTTTATCTTTGTTGTGCAAGCGATTCAAATACAGATTAGCTGCCTTCAATAAACCCAAAGAGGCGTGCGTATCCGTAGGATAAAGAACGCGTAAGGTTTCGTAAGCTCGGGCCGCATCTTTAAAATCGCCTAATTTTTCGGCGCAATCGCCCACCAGAAACCAGGCTTCGGCGGCAAAAGGGCTTTTGGGATGTTCCAGGGCCAGGGATTGAAATTCGGCGCGAGCTTTGGCGTATTCTTTGATTTTGTACAAAGCCATGCCGGCATAGTATTTTGCATCATCTACTTTATCGCTATTGGGATAGGTGTTGTAAAATTTAATGAATTGCTGAGCGGCCAAATCGTAAAAGGCCTGTTTGTACAATTTTAAAGGATAGGCAAAATCTTCGCTTTCCCTGTTTTGGGCCTGGGCCAGCACAATAAAAGCCGCAAGGATTAAAAAGGAAAAAATAATTTTCTTCATAAGGCATTAATTCTTTTTGAATTGGTTAATTTTCAATCGGAGTAAGATTAGCAAATTTTTTGATCAATTTTTTATTGATATTGCCGTTAAAAAAGTGTACGGTAATTTTCATTTTTTCACCGTGGCCTTCCATGCCGATAATTTGCCCCTTACCGAAGGTGGCATGGTACACCGGTTGCCCGATTTTAAATTCATCATCTCCGTTACCTTGATTGTGGTCATTTTGAAAATAGTGTTCGATCTTTTCGCGGCGGGCACTCCGTCTTGTCCGGCGCTGCGCGGGACGTGTGCGATTTTTCCCGTAACGATACTCCAAAAGGTCTCTGGGAATTTCGTCGAGAAAAACGGATGGTTCATTGGTTAAATAGGCATTGTACTTGCGCCGTTTAGCCGCATAAGTTAAATACAAACTTTCCATGGCACGGGTCATTCCCACATAAAACAAACGTCGTTCTTCCTCTAACTCATTGATGTCCGCAGAAGTTCGCTGCAAGGGAATGAGCCCCATTTCCATGCCGGTAATGCACACAACGGGAAATTCCAGCCCCTTGGCCGCGTGCAGGGTCATTAAAGTAACGGCGTTGGCGTTGGAATTCCAGGTATCCACATCGGTTAACAAACTCACTTCTTCCAAAAAGGCTTCCAGGCTGGCATCGCGCCCTTCCCTTTTCCGTTCCTGCGTAAACTGGTCGATGGAATTAAATAATTCTTCGATATTACCGATTCGATTCTCGCTTTCGTATTGATCGTATTCGGTTTTAAAGTGATTAATAATGCCCGTTTCGGAAGCCAGTGTCGATACCAATTCCACGGGACTCAGTTCATTTTTCAGGGCCATAAATTTTTGAATCAATTCGTAGAACTGTAAAACACGATTGCCCATAGCCTGCGAAATATTAGCCACTTTGTCCACATACCCCAGGGCCTCGAATAAGGTCAGGCCTTCCATCTCGGCAAATCGTTCGATCTTGGTTACCGTCGTATCGCCGATGCCCCGTAAAGGAAAATTAATGATGCGCCGCAAGGAAATACTATCCGCCGGATTCACGATGACCTTTAAATAGGCCAGAATATCTTTGATTTCTTTACGGTCGTAAAATTTAACACCACCGACGATGTTGTAAGAGATGGCATTTTTTCGCAACTGGTCTTCAATGGCCCGACTTTGGGCGTTGGTCCGGTAGAGAATGGCAATATCCTTAAAACTGCGCTTGTGCGTGTACATTTCGTCATGGATAATTTCTACGATTTTACGCGCTTCGTCCAATTCGTCTTCGGCCACGAACAATTTAATCTTGGTACCTTTTCCTTTACTGGTCCAAAGTTGCTTGCCCAGACGTTGTTTGTTGTTTTTAACCACGGAATTGGCCGCATTTAGAATATTGGCAAACGAACGGTAATTTTCTTCCAGTTTAATGACCGTCGCTTCCGGAAAATCATGATTAAAGTTGAGAATATTATTGATATCCGCACCGCGCCAACCGTAAATCGATTGATCTTCATCGCCGACAACACATAGGTTGTGCTCCTCATTCACCAGACGTTTTAACAGTAAATATTGGGCACGATTGGTATCTTGATATTCGTCCACCAAAATGTATTTGAATTTTTGATTGTATTTGGCACGAATTTCGGGATATTCATCGAACATCTGGATAGGACGAATTAATAAATCATCAAAATCAAGAGCATGGTTTTTGTGTAAAAAATTCTGATAGTCCTGATAAATTTCGGCCACAATTTGATCGTATTCACTTTCCGCTTCATCAATAAGTTCCTGACTGGGCAAACGAAAATCGTTTTTTAAACGGGAAATTTTACTTTGAATAATTTTCGGATTGTATTTTTGAGGCGAAAGTCCGCGGTTACTTAAAATTTTGCGAATGGCCCGCACGGCATCATCCACATCATAAATGGTAAAACTGCGCGCCAAACCGATATTTTCCGCTTCGATGCGTAAAATACGAGCGCACACGCTGTGAAACGTACCGATCCATAAGGGTAAAATTTTATTCCCGATTAAGGCTTCCAGTCGGGATTTCATTTCGCGAGCGGCTTTATTGGTAAAGGTAACCGCTAAAATTTGGGAGGGAAGCGCTTTTTTATTCTTAATCAGGTAAGCGATGCGGTAGGTCAATGTCCGTGTTTTGCCGCTGCCGGCCCCCGCGATAATCAAAACCGGCCCGTCCACCGCTTCTACAGCTTGCCGTTGCGGATCGTTTAGTTGCAATAATAATTCTTCCATGCCTGAACGCTTTCCTGTTTAATATCCGTAAACTTTTTTTCTGATCTTATTGAATTTTTGTTTGGCACGCGCATGCTCACGGGCGGTACGCGCAAAGAAATGACTTCCGTCTCCTTTGGCTACAAAATATAAATATTTCGTTTTAGGCGCAAATAGTACGGCCATAATGGATTTTTTACCCGGATTGTTAATGGGCCCGGGCGGCAGTCCCTTGTGCAAATAGGTGTTGTACGGCGAATCGATTTTCAAGTCTCTGTAACGTAAACGCCTCGGCCCGTCCGGTATTATGAACTGGATGGTCGGATCGGCTTGCAGACGCATGCCCCGTCGCAACCGGTTTAAGTACACGGAAGCAATAATGGGGCGTTCCCGATCCAGCAAGGCTTCTCCCTCTACAATAGAAGCCAAAGTCAACACCTGATGCCGGTTAAACCCCAAAGTTTTCATTCGTTCCTTAATACTATCGGGCTCAAATAGCCGCAATGTTTTTTGGACTAAAAAGCGCAACACCTCTTTGGCCCCGATTCCACTGGCAAAAACGTACGTATCGGGCAACAAGTAACCGGTTATGTTTGCTGCCGGAATTCCCAGGGAACGCAAAAAAAGAGAATCGTGACTCAAAGAGTCCAATTTCCGATAACTTAAATGTAGCCGTTTACTCAAACGGCGTAATATGTGCTCGGTCGGCCAACCTTCGATTAACGTAACGGTAATAAATTCGGGTCGCGTCTGGCGAAAAAAAGTAATCAACTGCGGATAGGTCAAACCGACAGGCACTTTGAACATACCGGCAGGTACTTCCCGATCGAATTGGCATCCTTTGGCCCAGAGGATGAATAAATTCTTGTGTTTTACAACGCCCTTTCGTTCCAGCGAATCCACAAACGCTTTAAATGGGGTTCCTTTGTTGATCGATATTTCGACGACCGGTCTATGAATCAGATTCCCCGGCAATCGGCAGTAGGCTATCAGACCGTAAATTAAAACGGACAGTAATACTAAACTGCCCGCTATCGCGATTTTGTATTTTTTCATTTTTTTGTTTGTTGTTTTCTACGCTCCATCTCTTCCCTTTCCAGGCGGCGCGATTCATCAATAATTCGTTCGTAAATTCGGGCGATGGCCTGCGCACTGAGCGGCCCAGGATTATTTTTGCGAACATTTTCAATGACCTGTTCTTCGCGCTCGGGCACATAGACGGGAAGGCCGTGCTTTCGTTTTATTTCTCCGATTTTATTGGCAAATCGTGCCCGTTCATTCAACAATTTAACAATTTCAACATCAATGGTATCGATTTTTAAACGAAGTTCGGATAGTTGTTTTCCGATGGAATCCAAAAAACGTTCCCCTGTATGTTCCCAATGAAAAAGCCGATTAGCTTTTAATTTGACATTGACTTTATGCTGTGCGCCTAAGTTCCATTTTAAACTTTTAAATTAACGTAAAAGGCGGTAAAAATCCAATATTTTTAGAGCATTCCTACAGCGAAGAAAAAATAAATAACACAAATTTTTATTTTGAACCGGCCTTAAATGCTTCAATAATATTTCGTGCTTTGGAGTTTGGCGCAATTTGCAAGCCGACGGGTATGGTTTTAACAAAAATACGAGGTAACCGCTTCCCTTTCTGAAATATCAGGGAAATGCGGGTGAGATATTCCGAATCGCTACCGGGGGCAATGAGGTAGGGTATTTTTTTTAATTGCAATGTTCGAATTTGGGCGTGGGCCAAAAGAAGAAGATGGATGCGGGGATATTTTTGCAGAAACCTTTTCATGCGATCTTGTTCTCCATGAAAAATAACGATGCGAAACACCTTTGGATTTAACGAAGCCCGATAAGTCCTGGCAAAGCGGTCTTCTTTTAAGCGGACATCTCGGGCGGGATTTTCCCACAGAAAGGCGGATGAATCCAAATAGGAAAAGACAAGTAAACGACGCGAGGCCAAGCGCACCGTCATTTGGGAAGCTAAAGGGGAACCGGCCAAAATAACATTGGAATTGACAATGGGAAAAGAACGCATTTCCGCCTGCAACGAATCATTCCCTTTTTGTAATTCCTGATCTCCCAAAACCAGTACATCCGGTTGTAACAGACGGTACAATCGCAGAATCAAACGATTCACTGCAGGATAAGGGTAGGCATTCAAAAAATCACCGCCGTCAAAAACAAGTAATCGGGAATTCTTCTGCCGCCAACGCTCTACGAGGGTAAGCATGCGATCCAATCCGCCAAGCGGGGGATTTCCGCACAGGCAATTTTCGTAATTGGCATTGATGTTGGCTAAAAAGACGATCTGTACGGAATCGACGGGCAGGTGAATATTTTGCGGGACACGGGCATACGAAACCTGCACAAGCCCGACAAATCCCAACCCAAGCAGAAAACAGACCCAAAATGTCTTACGTGAGTAGGCCATGATTTTTACCGCTGTTTAAAACAAAAAATCCCTGCACCACCATTGGAAAATTGCAGGGATTTAAATTTCTTTCGACCTCACATACAGGCAAAATCGCAATACAATTCACAATACTGTTAGCCGTTTAAAAAATGCAGGGCCTCATCCATGGAATCAAATTGAGAGAAGACACTATCGAGCCGCGTAATTTTCAGTAAATGGCGAATGCGTTCCGGGACATGAAGCAGACTCAATTTGCCCCCGTTGTTCTTTAATGTAGTTACGGCGGCAATCAAAATACCCAGCCCCGAGCTGTTCATCAAATCCAGCTCCTGCATATCGATAATGATTTTTTTCTTCCCGTTTGAAATCAGCTCGTAAATCGTGTCTTTAATGGCTCCGGCTTCGGGGCCACCTAAAATTTTGCCTTTTAAGTGCAAAACTTGCACGCCGCTGTTCTCGCTGATGGTAATTTCCATGACCGTTTGTCCCCTTGGTTTTTAAACGGCTGCACCGAAATTTTTTATTTGTTTCCGGCGGCTTTCAGCTTTTCTCGATGAGCCTTATGGGCTTTCCATTCCCAATCCACCACAATGGGACTGGCAATAAATATGGAAGAATAGGTTCCGATGCCGATACCAACGATTAAAGCCAGAGCAAAGTTACGCAACACTTCACCGCCCAGAAAATACAATACCACGACCACAATCAATGTGGTACCCGAGGTAATAATCGTACGGCTCAACGTTTCGTTAATACTGCGATTAACGGTATTGGCCAATTCATTGGGCCCCTTCTTAAGTGTTTTTAAATTTTCACGAATACGGTCGTAAACCACAATCGTGTCGTTAAGAGAATACCCCACAATGGTTAAGATGGCGGCAATAATAGGCGAGGAAATTTCGAGATTAAAAACCGAAAACACACCCATTGTAATCGTAACATCGTGCATCAAAGCCACGATGGCACCAACCGAAAATTTAAATTCGAAACGCCACATGACATAGATCAGAATAAGTACCATGGACCAAAAGATGGCTTTGATGGCATCCAGAATAAGTTCGTGGCCAATTTTGGGACCGACTTTTTCCACACGCTCCACAGTAAAAGGATTGTCGGTAATTTTAGACTGGATGATGTTCTCGATTTGTGTGGATAATTCCTGTTTCTTGCCCACAAGTCCTAAACGCACAACTACTTCTTTCGGGTTTCCAAAGTGTTTGATTTCCGCATCTTTGTAACCATGTTTAGTCAATGCGGCGCGGATGTCTTTAATTTTAACGGGATTTTCAAACTTCAACTGAATCAAAGTACCGCCGGTAAAATCAATATTATATCGCGGGCCGCCGTGTAAAATCAACGAAACGATGGAAATGGTTATCAAAGTCAGACTAAAGGCATAGGCATATTTCCTGACCTTCATGAACTGAATATTCGTTTTTCTAATGAATTGCATGCGACTTCTTTCTCCTGTTATTCCCTTTTAACCGTTGGTTAAATACTTAATTTTTTAACTGTTCGCGTATCCAAGACATAATCGAAGATAGCACGAGTAACGACAATTGCCGTAAATAAACTGGACAGGATACCGATCATCAACGTTAAGGCAAAGCCTTGAATGGGACCGGAACCGTAGGTGTACAAGACCAAACCGGCAATAAATGTGGTTACGTTGGCATCCACAATGGTAATAAAAGCTTTACCGTAACCCACATCGATAGCGGCACGTACCGTTTTCCCTTTTTCAAGTTCTTCACGAATGCGTTCAAAAATAAGCACATTGGCATCCACCGCCATACCGATGGTCAAGATGATACCGGCAATACCCGGCAAGGTTAAAGTAGCGTGGAAATAGGCCATGATCGCCATAATGAAAACAATATTCAGGACAAGAGCCAAATCGGCCACCAAACCGGAGAGTTTGTAATAAAAGAACATAAAAATAATGACCAGGACCAAGCCTAAAATAGCAGAATAGGTACCAGCCACAATGGAGTCGTGTCCCAAAGATGGCCCGACCGTCCGTTCTTCGATAATGCGCACGGGCGCCGGTAAGGCACCTGCCTTAAGGACGATACTTAAATCCTGTGCTTCTTCGATATTATCCAGGCCGGTAATGCGGGCGCGTCCGCTACTGATTTTAACCTGAATTGTTGGAGCCAAAAAGACCTTATGATCCAAAATAATAGCCAGACGCTTATGAATATTGGCTCCGGTAACACGCGCAAATGTACGCGCACCAGCGTCATTTAAGGTCAACGAAACTTCGTATTGGCCGTAAGAAGAAGGATCGGTACTGCGTTGCGGATAGGCATCTTTGATGGTATTTCCGGCCAGTTCCACATTCTTGCGCACCAGGTAAAGCGGCAGATATTTGCCACCGTAAACCGGTTTGGCGCCCCAAACAAATTCCGCACCCGGAGCTTCTTTGGCGATAATTTTTTGAATATCGGGTAGAGCCAAAATTCGTTTAAACTTCTCTACCTTTTCGACGGGTACCAGAAAGGTTTGTTTATCCCGAGGATTCAAATAAAACAAGCCGGGCTCAAATAAGCTGGCCAGCGTATCTTTTTTAGTTTGAACTTTTTGCGCCGTTTGGGTCGTATCGCTTCCGCCGAACATCTTTTCCAGAGACTGTTCACCGGCTTTGGCCTTGGCTTTGGTCGTATCTTGTGCTACGGCCGTATCCGAAGGAGAAATTTTGGACTGAATGTAGCTGTTAATGCGTTCGGCCACTTTACCCGTAACCACATTGTCTTCTAAAAGATGAAACTCCAACAAAGCCGTACGTCCGATTAAATTACGCACACGCGTGGGATTGGTAACACCGGCCAACTCCACAATGATACGCCGATCGCCCTGTTTTTGAATGATCGGTTCACTCACACCGAATTCATCGACACGGTTCCGAAGAATTTCCAAAGCGCGATCCACGGATTCATTAATTTGTTTGCGCAAATATTTGAGAACCTCGCTTTTGGTACGACGATCTACGCCGTAATAATAGCGCGTGATGTTCTTCCCTTTTGATTCCAAAATTTTAACGAAGGTATTGATGAAATCTTCGTCCGTGCGCTCCACTTCTTTTTCGGCTTCGTTCAAAGCTTCGTAAAAAGTCTGGTCTTTATTGGTGGCCATACGATTTAACAATTCTTTGACATCCACTTCCAGGACTACGTGCATACCGCCTTGCAAATCCAGGCCCAGATTGATCGTCTTACTCTTTAAGTTGTAGTAAGCCTTTTGATTTTCAAGCTTCAATTCTTCTTTTTGTTTCTCACTCATCATACTCCATTTTATCGTCGGATAAAGAAAGTAAGCGGCGATTAACAGCACGGCAAAAATCAGAAAAAATCGATTGCGTGTATTCTTTTTCATTAAGCGAACATCCCTCCTGCTTAATTGGAATACTTGTTTCCTTTAAATTTAACAAAGAAAATAAATTTAGCGGATGGAAATTATAAAGTCAATTAAAATTGTCTGTTTCACATGAGGGCAAGGCAGATACGAATTCAAAGGCTATTTGTTTGAGAATCTTTTTCATTTCCCAAGATTCTCTTGCACTAAAGAAAAGATTTCCCGGCACTTCGCACCTCGAAATGACAAATTTCCGTCTTTTTTTGAATACAATACTTCTACCCGAATGTCATTTCTCCCGCCTCCGTAAAAATCTCTTGCCGCTCACACTCTCCGGATGAGCATCACTTTCGCTTTCCAATGCTCTCCGTACCATTTCTTAACGGTTTTCTACTGTTTCGCCAATCATTTGCAAAAAGGTCTGCTCATCGATGATGGGAACTTTCAACTGCTTTGCCTTTTCATACTTGGAACCCGGGTCGGCACCGGCCAAAACAAAGGACGTCTTTTTCGAAACCGAGGAAGACACCCTGCCCCCGTGTTGTTCAATTAATCGTGCCGCTTCGTTACGTTTTAAATGGGGCAAAGTTCCGGTTAAGACAAATATTTTTCCGGCCAACTCGCTACCTTGCGGTTCTTCTTCTTCCTTTGCTTCGGTTTGTACACCAGCCTTAATTAACTCGGAAATAACCTTGCGGTTTTGCTCGTTTTTAAAAAACTCCACAATACTTTGCGCCATTTTGGGACCGACTCCTTCAATCGCCTCCAGTTCTTCGTAAGGCGCATTCATCAAGGCTTGCAGCGATTTGTATTTTTGAGCTAATATTTTGGCCGCCGTAGTACCAATGTAAGGAATACCCAAAGCAAAAATCAGACGATCCAAAGGTTGTTTTTTGCTGCGCTCAATGGCCCGGATTAAATTCTGTGCGCTTTTTTCGCCCATGCGTTCCAGCTTGGCAATATCATCTTTTTTCAAGTGGTACAAATCGGCAAAATTTTTCACCAGCCCCTTGTCCACCAACATATCCACCAGCGCCGTTCCCAGACCTTCAATATCCATAGCCGTCCTGCCGGCAAAATGTTCGATGCGACGTTTAATCTGCGCCGGGCATTCCAGATTGGGGCAACGAATAGCCACTTCCCCCTCCAGACGAATAAGTGGCGTACCGCAAACGGGACATCGTTCGGGAATGTGTAGCGGTTTGGGCGGTTTCTTTCGTTTTGCGCTATTGACACCCACCACCTTGGGAATAATATCACCGCCCTTTTCAATGAAAACGTAATCTCCTTCGTGAATATCCTTGCGTTTAATTTCGTCCACATTATGCAGGGTTGCCCGCGAAACGGTCGTTCCGGCCAATTGCACGGGACGCAATTCCGCAACAGGCGTTACGATGCCCGTTCGTCCCACCTGCCAGACAATGCGCTCTAGTAAAGTTTCCACGCGCACCGCTTTAAATTTGAAAGCAATGGCCCAGCGCGGACTTTTAGCCGTAGCGCCGAGTTGTTCCTGCTGTCGCAGGTCGTTTACTTTAACCACCACTCCGTCAATTTCATAGGGCAAACTATCGCGTTTTTCTTCCCATTCACGTACAAAATCAAATACTTCGTCCAGACTCTGGCAAAGACGCATGTTGGGATTTACCGGAAAACCAAGATCTTTTAATTTTTGCAGATTTTCAAAATGGGTCGCTGCCAAAAATCCGGGGGTATCGGAATCCAAATAATACGCCCACAGGCTCAATCCGCGTTTAGCCACCAATTTGGGATCCTGTAATTTCAAAGAGCCGGCCGCCGCATTGCGCGGATTGGCGAAAACGGCTTCTCCTTGTTCTTCCCGTTCTTTGTTTAAACGTAAAAATGCTTTTTTGGACATGTACACCTCGCCGCGCACCTCGAACAAAGGAGGTAAATCATGCCCCCTGACTTTCAAGGGAATGGCCCGAATAGTGCGTAAATTGGGCGTGATGTCGTCACCTTGAATGCCGTCGCCGCGTGTGGCTCCCTGCACAAAGCGACCGTTTTCGTAAATTAAACTTACCGCCAAACCGTCTATTTTCAACTCGGCCACATATTCCACATGTTGTCCGGACAAAGCGCTGCGCACACGACGATCCCAATCTCGAAACTCCCCTTCATTGTACGTGTTGGAAAGGGAAAGCATGGGTTTGCGATGGACAACCGTAGGGAATTCCTTAATGGGTTGTCCGCTTACTCGTTGTGTGGGAGAATCCGGCGTAATGAATTCCGGATGCGCCTTTTCCAGCGCTTCCAATTCCTTCATTAACTGATCATATTCGTAATCACTAATGGACGGCTGAGCCAAAACATAATATTCGTAATCGTATTTTTCGATGAGCTTGCGAAGTTCTTCGATGCGTTTTTTTACATCCACGGCTTACCCTCCTGCGTTAAGTGTGTCGGACCTCTGCAAAAAGAAACGGGGCTTTTTATTGTAAGAATCAGAGCGCCCAAGAATCCCCTGTTTTTATCTGTCTCCCGAGATTCTTCTCCCGGTTATGCGGAAGAAGAACGGCCCAAAATACGATTCTGCAGAAGTCTAAAAATGCTTCCTGAATTTATTTAGATTCACTATCCGTGACAAGTTTTATTTGGAGGGATTTAACCTAAGGCAGAGCTTTAAATCCAATGCACTTTTCTTTCGATCGCTGTTTCCTGAAATGGAAAAATAAGGCGTATTTATTTTTTACATTAATGGTTTTTTTCTTATATTCCAAGAAAAACGTGACGGGAATGTACAAACATAAAATTAAGGAGTCTTCTTATGCGATCCACTTACTTTTTATGGGGGATTTTGTTGATTCTGCTTCCTCTTTTTTCAGTATTTGCGGATCAACATCCGAAAATCCCATTATTGGACGAAAATGGAAACAATGTTATTGAACAGGCCAAACAAAACGGTCAAAAATTAGTCATTAACGGTGTAACCTATTATAAAGGTAATCCCTACAGTCCCGAGCAAACATGCGGGTCGTGTCACGATGTGGAAGCAATCACCAAAGCCTACCATTTTCAAATCGGCGCCACGGAAGTGAGCGATGATTTCGGTGAAAAGCATCCCCAGTTTCATGACAAATTCATGACTTCACCCGGCCAGTTCGGAGCCTGGTGACCGCCCTCCTATCGCCAGTTGGCGAAAAAACACAATAAATCGCAACTCACCTTCGATATCGGTACCCCGGACGAAGTGGCTACCTGCGCTTCTTGCCACCCGGGCGGCGGCCCCTACGAATACGACCGTCAAGGCCGGCGCATGGACACCGTCGATCCCAATACCGTTCCTGAATTGGACGGCGATTACTATGCTTACGACGTGGACGACGTGATTAAGGGCACCTTGAGCAAACCCAAGAAATTCGACTGGCGCAAATCCGGTTCTTTGGAAGCCGATTGCATGACCTGCCATTTGGATCCCGATGCCAAACGTGTGACCGATGCCAACGGCGTAAAGCCGGTGGCCTACAATCCGCGCTTGCGCATTTTCGCCAAACGCGTAAACGGCAAAGTCCAGGCAGTTTCTCTGGGTATTTATCCGGGCAGCGATTGGCAATCCGCTTTTAATTATTCCGATCCGCTGACCATGAGCAAAAACAAGTTCCAGACCGGTAAATTTTATGCGGACATTACCAATCCTATGGCCGACTCGCGCAACTACATGCGCCAACCTTACGTCGAGGGCGAAGGCTACCATTTCGTAAATTTAAAAGCCAGACGAAAATTTTTGGGGAATTTCTTCCGCGAAGCGCCTTCCGCCGGTTTGATGGGCTGGGATAATAATCAGGACGGCTATCCCATCACTTATGTTAAAATTGTCAAAGAAAAAAACGAATTCAAGCCCCAAGTGTACTACGAAGCTTCGGAATTTGATGAAGACGGGGAAATCAACATTCCCATGCTCAGTTCCAAAGACAGCGAAAGCGGTGATTACAAATGGACGCGTGTCTGCGCCCAATGCCATGTGGGCTTAAAAGACCCCATTAACGGGAGCTTTAAAGTACGTACCTGGGGTATGGGCATGAAAGCGGACATCGTAAAGCGCGGGGCCATTCTCAATTTGAATCCGCAAAGCGAAAAAGATCCCGGTTACGATGTCCATATTGCGGCCGGTTTGGAATGTACCAGTTGCCATAACCGATCCAAACCGGATTCGGTGGATTGGGAAGATTACGTGACCGATGCCAATCATAATTTCTTAAAAGGTAACGACACAGGCAACCATGTGCGGGACGATCTGGACAATAATCCCGCTCCGAAAAACTGCTACGATTGCCACATTAAAACAGGCGACGGACCCGATCCTTCCGAGGCACATGCCGCTGTGTTTGGTAGCGCCAGTAAAGCACATATCGAAAAAATCGCTTGCCAAACCTGTCATGTTTCGCATGTGCGATATTGGTCTTTCCGTACGTTTGATTATTCCCTGGGCTTCAGTTTCAATTACGATAATCGCCATTTTCCCAATCCCAAAGGCGGTGTAATGAACGTCATGCTAAAGCCCTATTACGGCCCCATTCCCGCTTACGGCATGGGTAATGTCAGTTGGCTGGTCGGGCATACGGATACGGATGACTATTCTACGGATCAATTGGCCCCGGTGGCCTACATGGAACCGGACAAAAATAATGACATGTACGGCCAAATGTACCAGCACATGACCGGCAAGAAGGGATTCGATTGGAAACCGGCACTCATTTATGCCAAGACAGCGCGCGGCAATCAAATCATTCCGGCCAATCCCATCACCATTCAAACCTGGCTGGATAAAACCATGGGCAAAATTCTCTACCCGCGGGAAATGAATGCTGCCATTAAAGGCATTTTTCACACCAAAAAAGGTCAAAGCTATGCTCTGCTCATTACGGGCGCCAAAATTTTCGATAAAACCGGGTTCATGGGCCATCCCGATATGAAGCCGGAAATCAGCACTCTGGATGATATTAAGAAAATGCGCGCCGCTTTGATTAAAGTTCTCAAGAAAGAAGGAGAAAAAAATCCGGATCCCGTTTTGTTCCTTGCCGCCCATTACTTTAAGGTCTCTCACGGGGTTCTACCGGCCGATCAGGCTTTAGGTGCCAATGGCACGTGCACCAGTTGCCACGGCAAAAACGGCGAAATCGAGAGCCGTATTTTAACCTTTACACCCAATAGCATCCAAGGTTTTGATCAGGGTGTTAAAGAAGGCCTGATTTATGTTGATCCTGAGAACAAATACATGAAACCGATCGACTTGGACGGCGACGGTACTCCCGATGTGTTGGGCGCCACTCAGAAGG
>CAZHIZ010000017.1:0-15222 GCA_964532875.1 uncultured Caldithrix sp.
AAAATCCGGCTATTGACGGAACGCCGAAGACGGAAGGGGTACAAGAAGGAAAGAGAAAAACCTGTACGGAATGTGTTTGTAAAAGAAATAGGTTTGCTTCTTTCAATTGAATCAATCAAACGGTTTTCGTATTAAAAACGGAGTAATCATCAGCATGCAAAAGCAAGAACTTTCGTTCTGGCAAAAATGGTATCTGGCGGCCCGCCCCAAAACTTTATGGGCGGCGGTCGGGCCGGTGATTTTGGGCACGGCTTTGGCTTATGCCGACGGTGGATTCCATTGGCCTTCCGCTTTGGCTGCCCTGTGCATCGCTTTGCTCATTCAAATCGGAGCTAATTTTGCCAACGACTATTTCGATTTTGTCAACGGAACCGATACGCATGATCGTCTGGGGCCCATGCGCTTAACCCAGGCCGGACATATTGCTCCGCAAACCATGAAAAAAGCCTACATGCTTGTATTTTCCCTGGCCTTTATTTTGGGACTTTATTTGATCTGGCGCGCCGGATGGCCGGTTTTAGCCGTGGGACTATTCTCTATTTTGTTCGCCATCCTGTACACCGGCGGCCCGCTTCCGTTAGGCTACATCGGTCTGGGCGACCTGTTGGCATTTTTATTCTTCGGCCCCGTTGCCGTGGCCGGAACCTATTATGTACAAGCGCTCAAAATATCCTGGACGCCCATCATTGCCGGATTCGGCCCGGGCTTTTTGTCCACCGCCATCTTAATCGCCAATAATTTTCGCGATCGTGAAACCGATCGGCGCACCGGTAAACACACGTTGGCTGCCCGTTTCAGCCCCACCTTTTCGCGCATCGAATATGTGCTAATGATTGTATTGGCGGCTTTGCTTCCGGCCGGGCTTTATCTAACCCTGCATCGGCATGCCTATGCCATGGCCACGGTTTTTATTTTGATTCCGGCTTATCCGCTTATTAAAACCATGTTTCGCCACGACGGCGGCATTATTCTAAATGATGTTTTGGCCGGTACGGGGAAATTGCTGCTGATTTACAGTCTCATCTTTTCGGCGGGATGGTTACTTTGAACGCTCTTCAGATTCGCCTTTACCGCTTTTCATTGCCGTTAAAAGGACCGTTTCGAGTCGGCAAAAACACCGTGCGGCAACGCGAAGGCATTTTATTAACGATCCAAGATGCACATGGCCGCCTGGGAATGGGCGAGGCTTCACCGTTGCCCGGTCTTCATGCGGAAACTTTGCAACAGGCAGAGCGGGAGCTGAAAGAATTTAAAACGCGTTTTTCCGGACACAACATGCCGCTTGCACCTTCAAACGATTGGCAAACGGAGTTAACGCTTTTTTTGCGGGATTTTAAACGGTACCCATCGGTAGGCATGGCCATCGAAAGCGCTTTAATCGATTTGTTCATGCAACAAGGGCGGGCAGCTTTTAAGGCGTTTTCAGCAATCGACTCAATAAAGGTTGAAGTGAATGCTCTGATTTACGGCAATGGGGATGAAATCATGGCACAAACCGAACGCAAACTGCGGCAGGGTTACCGTAGTCTGAAGCTTAAAGTGGGCAGGCAACCTCTGCACAGTGAAATAGGCGTATTAAAAAAATGGTTTGGCTACTTACCTCCTTCAATAAAAATACGCCTGGATGCCAATCGCTCCTGGAGCCTAAAACAAGCCTGCCGTTTGGGGGAACTGCCTGCCGAAGCCATCGAGTACGTGGAAGAACCTTTGGAAAATCCTTCCGAATTATCCCTTTTCTTCAAAAGAACCGCTATCCCGGTGGCCTGGGACGAATCGTTAGCGGAAATGAACGATTCACCCTCAGAGCCGATCGAAGGACTGGGAGCCGTAGTACTTAAACCGACTGTTCTGGGCGGCTGGAGGGCTGCCTTCCGCTGGGGGCGGTGGGCCGCCGCAAACGGTGTAAAGGTCGTACTCAGCGACACGGTTTCGTCGGGAATCGGCCTTTGGGCCACAGCCCGTTTGGCCGTTGCACTGGACAGTCAAACAGCTCACGGCCTGGATACGTACCAATGGCTTGCCGAAGATTTGTTAGATCCGCCTCTTTCTTTTGAAAACGGGAAATTAACGGTGCCCTCTTCGGCGGAAATAAGCAAACGTATGCGCTGGGAAAGGTTGAGCGAGGTATGAACCTGCCGTTTATTCTGACGCAGGCCGCCCGTGCATTCCCCACGGAAACGACCCTGATGGATGCCGATGGGAACATTACGTTTGAACAATTGCAGTCTCGTGTGCAAAGCGCAATGCGTCGCCTGCAGGATTACGGTCTGAAAAGCGGTGATTGTCTGGCCATTGAGGCTTTTTCTACCCGGGAAGTGATTATCCTTCTGTGGGCAGCCATGGCTCTCAAACTCATTGCACTACCGCTCAATCCCCGTTTGCCGGAGGAAACTTTCCGTGATTACCTGCACCAATTTGACTGTGGGGCCGTTTATGCTCCGACACGTTCGAAGGTTTTTGCGCGGAAGCATGTAGAGCTGAAGCCTTTTTCAGGCAGTGAAAGGCCGCAAAGGGAAATGGTCGGGGCACTGCCCAAATCCATTAGAGAACAACAGGCGGTTACGGTCGTTCTGACTTCCGGCAGCACGGGCCGGCCGCGGGCGGTTGTCCACGCTTACGGGAATCATTATTACAGTGCTCTGGGTTCCAATCAAAACATCCCCTTGCAGCACGGCGATCGCTGGCTGCTCTCTTTGCCTTTGTTTCATGTGGCCGGTATTGCCATTCTGTTTCGCACCATGTTGGCCGGAGCAACGGTTGTCGTGCCCCGCCAAAATTCGGATTTAGCCGGGAATATTCGCCAATTTCGCCCTACTCATCTTTCGCTGGTGGCAACTCAATTAAGCGATCTTTTGCAAGATGCGCGCTCCGTTGCTCATTTACGCGGCATGAAGGCCGTTTTGATGGGCGGAAGCGCCATACCGCGAAATTTGTTAAAGAATGCTTTTCGGGAAAAATTGCCTCTGGTGCTCAGTTACGGGAGTTCGGAAATGAGCTCACAAATAACGGCCACCGCCCCCGGCGATAGCTGGCAAAGTTGGCTTACCTCGGGCCGTGTTTTACCTTTTCGGGAATTGACCATCGATGCTACCGGGGAAATTCTGGTGCGCGGGAAGACCCTGTTTCTGGGCTATTGGCAAAAAGGGAGGTTGTGGCGCGAATTAAATGAGGACGGTTGGTTTGCTACCGGTGATCTCGGTACGCTGGACGGAGAGAGGCGCTTAATCGTACGGGGGCGCAAAGACCGCATGTTCATTTCCGGCGGGGAGAATATTTACCCCGAAGAAATCGAACGGGCTTTGGAAAATTTACCCGCAATCGAAAAGGCCGTGGTTGTTCCCGTGCCTGACCAACGCTTCGGGCAGCGCCCGCTGGCTTTTGTGCAGACGGCAGACGGCACAAAAGCGGATGAAGCATCTTTGAAAGAGGCTTTACGCCGTACGTTGCCGGGCTTCAAAATTCCCCGTTCCATTCTCCCCTGGCCCCACGAAGCACCTCAAGGCATGAAAACGGATTTGAAATGGTTTGAACGGTTCGTGCAGAGAACGATTCGTTGATTGTTTTCAAACAAAAAGAAATGAAATCTTTATTCGATCTTTCTCTTCTTGACCACGGCCAGGGTTAATCGGCTCACACAGGTCAGGCGTTGGCTCTGATCAAAAATTTTGATTTCCCAGACCTGTACGGTTAAACCCAATTTTATGGGACGGGCCAGACCTTCTACAAATCCTTTGGTTACTGGACGCAAATGGTTGGCATTAATTTCCACCCCCACCACGTGAAATTTCTCGTAGTCCACGCACATATTACCGGCCATGCTGCCCAATGTTTCGGCCAGAGCCACGTTGGCTCCGCCGTGCAACAAACCGGCCGGCTGAATCGTGCGGGCATCCACCGGCATACGTGCCTTCAGATAATCGTCACCGATCTCGGTAAATTCAATGCCCAAATGCCCGACCATCGTTTTGCGGGACAAGGTGTTTAATTCCGAAACCGTAAATTCTTTTTTCCAAATGGGCATTAGTCGTTTTCCTTTCCGTATTTAACGTATGATGCGCACGTAGCAAAGTTTTTTCATTCAATGAATTTTTATCTGCCAACCCAAATCCGGACTACCAGAAAAAATTGTGGGCAGTTTTTGCGGGCTGTTTTGAGCGGTGTCGCACCTCGGCAAAATAAATATCAGTAAGCATGTTGAAGACAAATTCGTATTGCTTGTAATTACGGATCAAACGGTACATGATCTTTAAAAAATCGGACCATTCCTCGTATTTCGGATTTTCCAGATATTTCTCTATTTTGCGGGCCATTTTCTCAAGGCGTTGGTCGCTCAGCAACTGGTGGATAAAAATCAAAATTTTGGCACGGAATATGTCTTCCTGATAGGGATCCGGGCCTATTTTTTGCAACCGTTCTTTCTCTTTAGCCGGCAATTCTTTGTACATATCTTCAGCAATACGTAAGCCCTCTTCGATTTCGCGCTTTGAAAATAAGTTCAGGAACAACCTATCATTGAGCAGGTCTCCCATGCCCTTGTTTACAATTTCGTTGGTTTCCTCGAAGCCTGATTCGGAAGCTTCTTCCACTCCTTCAAATAATTCCTGTGCATCCAGCCCATACAGCATGAACTCGAATCCTTCATAGCGGTCATCAAATTCCTCAATGACTTCTTCTAATTTTTCTTCGTCAATCTTATCGTCAATGACATCTTCGAAGTTGTGGCCCGTACGCTCGAACAATTCCGAATTAAATTGATTGAAAATTTCCATTTGCTTAAGAATGACTTCATGTAAAAAAGATGATTGGGCTAATTTTTTAGTAGATTTGTTTTTCTGAAAGGATTCCTGCACCAGTTGCGCATCTTTCTGCAGCTCCACGTCATTTTCTGATTCCGCCCTTTCTTGCAGGATTTCCAATGTTTCCAGAATATCTTCGATGGCTTCCGGATAGGTTTCCAAAACATGGGAAAGGACTTTGCCAAGAAAATGTTTGAAGCGCTTTGCCTCTTCCGGATCAAACGGTTCGTTGGCCGTGAATTTGTCCAGAATGGGTTCCATCAGGGAATGTTCCATGGCAATGGCGGTCAGTAATCTGGGATAGGGGAAGAAAATTTGTTCAAATTCTTCCTGACGTAAAACATGAAGGGCCGCTTCCCGCAGGGGATCATACACTTCCCTGAACGGATCCTCGCTTTTGTACAAAGGTTCAATAATGGCTTTTTTCTTTTTTTTCGAGGAATGCATGACTTCACCTTTATTCTTTTGATTGACTTTATTAAAATACCATTTTTTCTTTGCTCTGGCAAATTTGCTCGTGGGAATTTTACGGTGCGCGTTCCGGAGTGGCGATTGGTTTCTTGAATTTAAATGAAAGGGCATCCTTCAAAAAACTTCCTTTGATTGCATGGGCAAAGCGCCGTATATTTGCCATGAATAAAATCAATTGTTTTTTTTGGAAAGGAAGGTACCTATGCAAGTAAATATTCCTCGGGAAAAATTGGAGAAATGGGCCGATTACTTACTCGACTATTCCCTGGGCGGTGTGCAAAAAGACGATGTCATCATGCTTAAGGGCGAACACATCACCTGGCCGTTATTGGAAGTTCTGCAGGAAAAAATCATCAAAGCCGGCGGTATTCCGGATATGAATATCGTGGCACCGGATAACGACCGCGGTAAGGTTTGGGGCGCCGCCATGGCCCGCTACGGAACGGAAGAACAGATTAAGCGGGTGCCTCAATGGCACATCGATCGCTACAAGGCCATGACCAAGTACATCGAAGTGCTGGGTGCGGAAAAACCCGAACTTTTTGCCAACCTGCCCGAGAAAACATCTCAGGCGGTGATGCGGGTGGACGAACCGGTCAAAGAGATCCGTTTGCTCAAACCGTGGGTGCTCACTCTTTTTCCCACGCAAGGTTTTGCCGACATGGAAGGCATGAGCTTAGAACGCTACGCCGAAGTCGTGGTGAATGCTTCCATGGTGGACCCGCGTCTTTTGGATGAAGTGGAAGAAGACATTTACCGCCTGATGGATCAGAGCAAACAAATTCGTATTATTACCGAACATCCTCACACCGGCAAGGAACTGCAATTGACCATGGATATCGATCAACGCTTTGCCATTAAATGTACGGGCAAGCGCAATTTCCCGGACGGCGAGGTGTTCACCAGTCCCAATGCCGATACGGTTAACGGTGAAATTTTTGTGGATTTACCGGTTTCATTTGTCGGGCAGACCATCCGCGGTATTTATTTGAAATTCCAAAACGGCAAGATCGTGGATTACCAGGCGGACGAAGGGCATGAGACTCTGCAAAAAATTATTGAAACCGACGAGGGGTCGCATCGATTGGGTGAGGTGGCCCTGGGCATGAACAACGGAATCGAAGAAGTTTTGAAGCATCCCCTGTTCGTGGAAAAGGTGGGCGGTACATTGCACATTGCCATCGGCGCCAGCTATCCGGAATGTTACGTGCCGGATCCGGCTTCCGAAGAAGGACGCAAGTTGGCCGACGAATTGCACAAACAGGGCAAATTGAACCGTTCGGCCCAGCATGTGGATATTGTTACGGATTTCCGACCGGGCGGCACGGGGCGCGCCGTGTATTTGGATGATGTGAAACTGGAGATCAAAGACAATATCTGGGTGGTGCCCGAAGAACACAAAGTAAAGGGGAAGTTCGGTATTCAGTCCCGCTGGTAAATTCCAAAAAATGGATTGGAATTTTAATTGACATGAAAAGAGGCGTTGCCTGCAGCGTCTCTTTTTTAATAAAGTGCCGCATTCGTATTAGAAGAAGGGCAAAACTTAGTGCTAAACGATGCGCAACGGAAAGCCGTTTTTTCACCGTCAAAACCCGGAGCGCTGCGCCGGGCAGTTCATGAATTCCCTTGATTAAAAAACCTTTCCAAAAATCTGCGTGGGCGTTTCGTTCTTTCGGTTGCGTGCAAAATTGCGTAAAGGACGATCATTCTTGCCTTCCATGCCCCAATCCGTTAAATTTGTGCCCAATTTATTGCCGGAATCCGAAAACAGACCCAAATCAAAAAAGAATTGGATGATTCGTCGATTCCTGTTAACTTTATTATTATTTGAAAAACGCTGAGAAATAGTGAAAAACGGAGACCGTATTCATGGAGAAAGATTTTCGCGAACAGATTGCCGCTTTTGAGAAACGGGTGGAAGACCTACGAGGTTATCTTTGACATTGAAAACAAGCAGAACGAAATTCAGGAGTTGGAACAAAAAACAACCGAAGACGGTTTTTGGAACGATCAGGCCCGTGCCCAGGATATTCTGAAGGAAATCAATTTACGCAAGGTCTGGGTCGAAGCCTGGCAGAAGGCCAGGGCCGAAGTGGACGACGCCAAAATTCTGTTGGAAATGTTGGAAGAGGAGCCTTCGGACGATTTGGCCAAAGAGCTGGAAGCGCAGCTTAAAAAGACGGAACAATTGATTGCCGATATTGAATTCAAACGCATGCTAAGCGGAAAAGACGACGCCAAAAACGCCATCTTAACCATTCATCCGGGGGCAGGAGGTACGGAAAGTCAGGATTGGGCCTCCATGTTAATGCGCATGTATTTGCGCTTTGCCGAACGGCAGGGTTTTGAGACCGAAATTTTGGATTATCAGGCCGGTGATGAGGCCGGAATTAAGAACGTAACCATCGAAATGAAAGGTGATTTTGCTTACGGCTATTTAAAGGCGGAGAACGGGGTACATCGTCTGGTGCGCATTTCACCGTTCGATGCCAATAAACGGCGCCATACGTCGTTTGCTTCCGTGTTTGTCCTGCCCGAAATCGATGAGAATATCGATGTGGAAATCAATCCGGCGGATTTGCGCATCGACACCTATCGCGCCAGCGGGGCGGGTGGACAGCACGTGAACAAAACCGATTCCGCCATCCGTATTACCCATATTCCCACGGGCATCGTGGTGCAGTGCCAGAACGAGCGTTCCCAACACAAGAACAAAGCCAATGCGCTTAAAATTTTGGCCGCGCGACTTTATCAATTAAAATTAAAAGAACAGCAGGAGAAGGTCAAAGAATATTCGGAAAGTAAAAAAGATATTGCCTGGGGCAGCCAAATTCGTTCGTATGTCTTTCATCCTTACAATTTGGTGAAAGACCATCGCACCAACTACGAAACCAGCAATATCCAGCAAGTGATGGACGGGGATATTTATCCCTTTATCGAAAAATATCTTGTGCAATTCGGCAGCTCCAAATAAGAAAAACAGGGAATGAACAAGCAAAAACACAGGTCATTAAGTGTAGGAGAACATACATTGGAAGATTATAATCAATTAATGAAAGTACGTTTCGAGAAGCTGAAAAAGCTCGAAGAAATGGGCATCAATCCCTATCCGTACGAATACAACCAAACTCATAAGTCCAAATACATTAAAGAGCATTTTGACGAGCTGGAGAATCAAACCGTTTCCGTGGCCGGGCGCATGATGTCCGTTCGTTTGATGGGTAAAGCGGCTTTTTGCGATATTCAGGACGAGCAGGGCCGCATCCAGATTTACCTGCGCAAAAACGAAATCGGCGAGAAAGATTTCGAAATTTTCAAAATGCTGGACATCGGCGATCATATCGGTGTGCAGGGCCAGGTCTTCAAGACCCACACCGGCGAAATTTCGATTTTTGCCAAAGAGTTTCAGTTGTTGGCCAAATCGTTGCGCCCCCTGCCCATCGTTAAGGAAAAGGAAGAAGACGGCAAAAAGGTGGTTTACGATCAGTTTGCCGACAAGGAAATGCGTTACCGCCAGCGCTATGTGGATTTGATCGTTAACCCGGATGTCAAAGAGGTGTTTGTTAAACGTACGCAGATCATTCGCGCCATTCGTCGTTTTTTGGACGAACGCGAATTTTTGGAAGTGGAAACGCCTATTTTGCAGCCCATTTACGGCGGGGCGACCGCCCGTCCTTTTGTAACCCACCACAATGCGCTGGATCGCAAATTGTATTTGCGCATTGCCAACGAACTGTATTTGAAACGTCTGATTGTGGGCGGTTTTGAGCGGGTGTACGAATTTGCCAAAGATTTTCGCAACGAGGGCATGGATCGCTTCCACAATCCGGAATTTACCTTGCTGGAACTTTATGTGGCTTACAAAGATTACAAATGGATGATGCGTTTCGTGGAAGACTTATTCGCCTTTGTGGCTCAGGAAGTTCTGGGAACGACCAAAATTAAATTCAGCGATCAGGAAATCGATTTGACGCCGCCCTGGGATCGGTTGACCATGTACGAATCCATTGAAAAATTTACCGGTGTGGATATTTCGCAAATGGATGAGAAACAGCTCCGGCAAACCGCGGAAAAATTAAACGTGGAAATTGCGCCGGAAATGGGCAAAGGAAAAATTATCGACGAAATTTTCGGGGAATTGGTTGAGCCGAAACTCATCCAGCCCACCTTTATTTACGATTATCCCATCGAGATGTCGCCCCTGGCCAAGAAACATCGTGAAAAGGAAGGTCTGGTAGAGCGTTTTGAGCCCATCATTGCCGGGAAAGAAGTGGCCAATGCCTTTAGCGAATTGAACGATCCCATCGATCAAAAGCAACGCTTTTTGGAACAGTTGAAATTGCGCGAACGCGGAGACGAGGAGGCTCAGGTCATGGATGAAGATTACATCCGGGCCCTGGAGATCGGCATGCCGCCGACGGCCGGTTTGGGCATCGGTATTGACCGCATGGTCATGCTGCTTACCAATCAACCCAGCATTCGCGACGTGATTCTATTTCCGCAAATGCGGCCGGAGAACAAATGAAATCGTTCGAGTTATTTATTGCCACGCGCTATTTTAAAGCCAAACGGCGCACGGGCTTTATTTCCATCATTACCTACGTGTCCATTGCCGGGGTCATGATCGGCGTGACGGCCCTGATTTTGGTACTTTCGGTCATGAACGGCTTTGAGCAGGAGGTTCGTTCGCGGCTGTTGGGGGCCGACGCGCATTTAAGAGTGCGTAAATTTTACATGGAACCCATCACGCGCACCGATTCGCTCATGAACCTTATTTTGCACACCAAGCATGTGGTGGGGGCCTGTCCGGTTATTATGGACAAGGGCATGATCTCCGGTAAAGAACGCCAATACGCCACCGTTGTTAAGGCCATCGATCCCAAATTGGCCACAAAGGTGACGGATTTGAAAAATAAGATCATTTTGGGTAGCCTTGATTTTACCCCCATGCTCATTCACGGGAAAATGCTGCCGGGCATTGTGCTGGGCCGCTATTTGGCCGATGCCCTTTACGCTACGCACATCGGCGATGTGGTTACTTTGTGGACCATGCCCAAACACGGGGGCATTTTTACCCAGCCCACGGTTAAACAATTTTATGTGGCCGGACTGGTGGAAATCGGTTATTACGAGTACGATAAAACGCTCTCGTACATTTCTTTAAAGGATGCGCGGCAACTGTTCGGAATTAAAGGTGTAACCTGGATCGAAATTAAACTGGACAACTTCGAATTGGCCGGTAAAGTGGCCGCCCAACTGGAAGACGAGCTGGGCTACCCCTACACTACGGAAACTTGGTTCCAGCTCAATCGCTCTTTGTATTCCTGGATGGAAATCGAGAAATGGGGTGCGTTTGTAATCCTAAGTTTGATTATTATGGTAGCGGCTTTTAATATCATCAGTTCACTCATCATGGTAGTCATGGAAAAAACCCGCGAGATCGGCATTCTGAAATCCATGGGTGCTTCGTCCTCGTCCATCATGAAAATATTCTTGTACGAAGGGCTTTTAGTGGGGGTGATCGGTACGGTATTGGGCTGTCTTATCGGATACGGCGCGGGCTTTTTACAACTGCACTACCATATTATTTCTCTGCCGCCCGATGTGTATTTGATTAATTCTTTGCCCATTGTGATGGAATGGAAGGATTTTGTTGCCATTTCGTCCATTTCGATTCTGTTGAGTTTATTGGCCTCGTTTTACCCGTCGTATCGGGCCTCCAAATTATTGCCCGTAGAAGCAATTAGGTACGAATAATATGGCACATGAAATCATACGCGTAGAAGATTTGCACAAAACCTATTTCAGCGGCCCGGTGCAGGTGGAAGTTTTGAAGGGGGTTTCCCTAAAGGTACGTGCGGGAGAAGTTGTGGTGATTAAGGGGCCTTCCGGCGTGGGCAAAAGCACTTTGCTTCATTTAATCGGGGCTCTCGATTTACCCACCTCGGGCAAGGTGTTCATCGATGAACAGGACCTGGCCCGTTTGAATAATTCGGATATGGCCCGATTCCGTAACAAGGCCATCGGCTTTGTCTTTCAGTTCCACCATTTGCTGCCGGAGTTTACGGCCTACGAAAACGTATTGATCCCGTCGTTCATGCACGAACCATTGAATAAAGAAAAACAGGAATACGCCCGCTATCTTTTGGCTGAGGTGGGACTTTCCCATCGTTTGCAGCATAAACCCAACGAACTTTCTGGCGGTGAGCAGCAGCGGGTGGCCGTGGCCCGCGCTTTGATTAACAAACCCAAAGTTTTGTTAGCCGATGAACCGACGGGCAATTTGGATCGCAAAAACAGCGATTTGTTGTACGAATTGTTGCTTTCGTTAAATAAAAAATTCAATCAGACGCTGGTTATTGTGACCCATGACGAACACATTACCCTGAAAGCACATCGCATTATCGAATTGGACGACGGACGGATCGTCAATGAAATTAGGCGGAATTAAATAAGTCCTTCCGCCGCTCACAAATTAATGGCCCGGCCCATGGCGGAACAAGAAAAAACATACGAACTGCAGTTTCTTAAAGGCATCGGCCCCAAACGGGCGGCCGTGCTGGCCAAGCAGGGAATACAGACTCTCGACGATCTTCTTAATTTTTTCCCGCGCAAATATGTGGATCGCAGTCAAATTGTTGCATTGGATCAACTGCGGCCCGATCAGGAGGTGACGGTTGTGGGACGCATCGAAGCGCTGGGTATCCGTCACGGACGGCGCCGTTATTTTTACATCGTCATTAGCGACGGTAAAGGTCTGTTGGAAGCCCTGTGGTTTAACAGCGTGGACTATTTTAAAAAGTTATTTAAGGTTGGAGAATGGGTCTCTTTGTCGGGGAAAATCGGCTTTTACCGCGGCTTTCAAATGGTGCATCCGGATTACGATCGCCTAGGTGACGGTGAGTTGGAGCGCTTGCTGAATACGGGAAAAATTTTGGCCTTTTATCCCGGTAGCGAGGCCTTTAAACGGGTGGGACTCAATTCGTACACCTTTCGTAAGATTTTCTTTAACCTGCTACACGACCGCTTGCCGGATGTGGAAGAATATCTTCCCGAAGAAATTCTTAATGCCCGTCGCCTGTTACCGAGGGCACAGGCCTACCGCGAAATCCATTTGCCCGGCAACCAACGCTTGCTAAAAGAGGCCATTTACCGTTTTAAGTACGAAGAATTTTTCCAGTTGCAACTTATGTTGGCATTGCAACGGGCGCATCGTAAAGCACGGCCCGTGGGTTTCGCCTTTGTCAAAAAGAGCGAACGGCTGGAGAAATTGTATCGTCGTTTACCCTTTAAGATGACCGAAGCGCAGAAACGCGTGGTGCGTGAAATTCGCAACGACATGAAAAAAGCCGAGCCCATGAATCGTTTGCTGCAGGGGGACGTGGGCTCCGGAAAAACGCTGGTGGCCGTCATGGCCATGTTGTTGGCCGTTGACAACGGTAAGCAGGCCGCCTTGATGGCGCCCACGGAAATTCTGGCCGAACAACACTATTTTAATATTCGCAAAATGGTGGAACCTTTGGGCGTGCGGGTGATTCTTTTGACCGGTAGCACCACGGCAAAAGAGCGACGCCTCATCGCCGAAGAAACGGGCCGGGGCGAGCCGCTGATTTTAATCGGGACGCATGCTTTGGTGTACGATAGCGCTCAATTACCCGAGCTGGGATTGATTGTCATCGACGAACAGCATCGGTTCGGTGTGTTGCAACGGGCGCGCTTAATCGAAAAGGAAGTGCGGGCTCATGTGCTGGTGATGACCGCCACACCGATTCCGCGTACTTTGGCCTTAACGGCTTACGGCAATCTGGATGTTTCGCTGATCGACGAGATGCCGGCCAATCGCCAACGGGTAACTACCTTGTGGCGTTTTGATGACGCCGCTCCCAGGATTTACGAATTCATCCGTCAAAAAGTCGATGCCGGAGAACAGGCCTTTATTGTGTACCCTCTGGTGGAGGAAAGTGAAAAGCTGGATTTAAAAGCGGCCACGGAGGCCTACCACCGTTTGTCAAGGACGGAATTTAAAAATTACAAAGTGGGATTGCTCCATGGCCGGCTAAAAGCCGCGGAAAAAGAGGAGATTATGTCCCGCTTTGCACGTAATGAAATCCAGATATTAATTTCCACAACCGTGATCGAAGTG
This sequence comes from uncultured Caldithrix sp., assembly GCA_964532875.1. Classification (GTDB taxonomy): domain Bacteria; phylum Calditrichota; class Calditrichia; order Calditrichales; family Calditrichaceae; genus Caldithrix. The sequence continues at coordinate 13,411 of CAZHIZ010000017.1, forward strand.
GGCATCGATGTGCCCAATGCTACCGTTATGCTCATCGAACATGCGGAACGATTCGGCCTTTCGCAGTTGCATCAGTTGCGCGGACGCGTGGGGCGGGGAAAAGGCAAGGCCTACTGCATTTTAAAAACGCCGTACAATTTGGGAGAAATTGCCCAAAAGCGCATGAAAATAATGACCGAAACACAGGACGGTTTTGTTATTGCGGAAAAAGATTTGCAATTACGCGGTTGGGGGGATTTTTTTGGCACCAAACAAAGCGGCATGCCCGATTTCAAGATTGCCAATCCCATTACGGACGTGGACATTTTACAGGAAGCACGGCAGGATGCTTTTGAATTGGTTCATAAAGATCCGTTTTTGCGCGGCCATCCCGTGCTGCTGGACTATTTACGAAAACATTTGAAAAAACGCATGGATTTAATCAATATCAGTTAACTCAAGCAAAAAGGCATTGGAATGAACGAAGCCCCGAAGGTTACCATTGTAATTCCGCATTACAACGGTAAAAAAATTCTATTCGATTGTTTAACTTCTCTTTTTAAAAACGATTACCGCGCCTTTAAAATTCTTCTTATTGACAACGGTTCGACCGACGGGAGCCAGGCCATGGTCAAAGAGCATTTCCCTCAGGTCGAACTCATTCAAAATGAGGAAAATAAAGGCTATGCCGGAGCTTGCAACCAGGGCATTCGTCTGGCTCGTACGGAATATGTGTTGCTGTTGAACAACGATACCGTTGCTCCAAAGAATTTTTTGCGGGAGATGGTGCGTACTCTGGAAAGTGATCGTCTGGCAGCCATGGTGCAGCCTAAAATACTTTCCATTCAAGATCATCAGTATTTTGATTATTCCGGCGGTGCCGGAGGGGAAATGGATATTTTGGGCTATCCGTTTGCCCGCGGGCGCATTTTCGATACGGTGGAGAAGGACAAAGGGCAATACGACAAAATGGAGCCCCGCGTATTCTGGACTTCGGGTTGTGCCTTGTTGTTGCGCAAAAGCGTTACGGACGAGATCGGGGTGCTGGATGAAGATTTTTTTGCCCATCAGGAAGAAATCGATTTGAACTGGCGGGCCCAACTGGCCGGCTATCGCAATTTGGTGGCACTCAATACCTTCATCTATCACTATTCCGGTTACACCTTGCGCAAAGATAATCAGAAAAAGATGTATTTGAACCACCGCAATAATTTAATCATGTTGCTGAAAAATTATTCTCTGCCCTTTTTGCTGATTGTTTTTCCGCTGCGTTTGCTGTTTGAACTGGCCACCGTAGTGGTGGATGCCATGCTGTGGGGCGGCAATCGCGGTAAGGCGGTTTTGCAGGCTCTGGCCTACATCTTTCTGCATTTCGGATCGATTTTGAAAAAGCGGCGGCGCGTCCAGAAAATACGCAAGGTGTCGGATCGTGCCATCTGGGCCAATATGTACCGCGGAAGTATCGTCATCGATCATTACGTTCGAAAGCACTTACCCTACCAGTGCCTGAAGCGTTTTCGTAAGATAACCTGAAAAGCCCGGTCATGGCTCCGGATCGATGGCCGCTTAGCGTAAAGCGATCACAATGCTGCGTCCCTTTTTTTGAAAGTTAATTTTTTCCTCGCGGGCTAACCAGCCAATGGCTGCATGAAGCGTGAACGTATCGGCCCGGGTTTCCGTTTTTAATTGACTGACACGCATGGCGCCCTTTGTCTCCAAAGCCCGGTACACCTTGCCGGCCGTTTCTCCGATGGCTTGCATCATTTGTCGTTCTCCTTTTGTTTATGCGCGGTTTACTTCTGTAAAATCAAACGGGATCCGTCGTTCCAAGGG
>CAZHIZ010000017.1:15322-35055 GCA_964532875.1 uncultured Caldithrix sp.
GCATGTTCGGCAGGGAACGTCAAAATCAACTTGCTAATAACGGGGAATTTCAGTAATATTCGAATTTACAATCAAATAGAGGGTATAATCCATGCAGATGAAAAAGGTACATCGTTTAACGGCTGCTTTGGTATTTGTTGTAGCAACTATCGTGTATTTATTAACCATGGCTCCCACCATGTCCTTTTGGGATTGTGGTGAATTTATTGCCTGTAGTTACATCGGTGGCGTTCCCCATCCCCCGGGCTCGCCTTTATTTTTAATTTTAGGCCATATTTTTTCCTTTCTTCCTTTCGGTGATCACGGCTGGCGCATTAATTTGATTTCCGTTTTTGCCAGCGGTTTAACCGTGATGTTAACCTATTTGATTATCGTGCATTTGGTGCGGGAATGGAAAGGAGAATTCAAGACCAAATCCGATTGGTATTTGGCTATTTTCTCCGGCGTGATCGGTGCCCTAACATTTGCTTTTACCCACAGCTTCTGGTTTAACGCCGTGGAAGCGGAAGTGTACGCTTCTTCCATGTTGTTTACCTCGCTGGTGGTCTGGTTAATTCTGGTTTGGTCCACCAAAGCGGACGAACCCGGAAGCGATCGTTATTTATTGCTAATCGCCTATCTTATTGGTTTGGCTATCGGTGTGCACCTGTTGAATCTTTTGGCCATTCCCTTTGTGGCCATGATTTATTATTACAAAAAATTCAAAGTGACCACCCAAAGCTTCGTCATAATGACCGCCTTAACCGGTTTGATTATGATCGCCATTTATCCGGGGCTGGTTATTTGGTTCCCGCAAATGGCCTTGTACACGGGTTTTACCGGTTTGGCCGTTGCCTTTTTGATCGTTTTGTATTTGAGTTATTGGTCCATTAACAAAAAGAAACACGTAGCCATTTTGGTCTTTAATTCTCTGCTGCTCATTATGATCGGCTATTCCACCTATTCCATGATTTACATTCGTTCCGGTTTGGACCCGGCCATTGATGAGAACGATCCCGAAACCGTGGAGCGTTTTGTTTACTACATGAAACGCGAACAATACGGTGAGCATTCGGTAACCGATCGCTACGATGTGTGGCGTAATTCGGAGAATGCCAATAAATATTCCAGTGTCTGGGATTTCTTCTGGAATTACCAGATCAATAAAATGTACAATCGCTATTTCTTGTGGCAGTTTGTCGGCTTAAGCGATGACGAATACCATGTGGACATGGGTAAGTTTTTCGGATTGCCGTTGCTTTTGGGATTAATCGGTTTGGTCTGGCATTTTAAACGGGATCCCAAACGCGCCCTGGCTGTATTTGCCCTGTTTTTCATGACAGGGCTGGCCATCGTTTTGTATTTGAATCAACCCGATCCGCAACCGAGAGAGCGTGACTACAGTTACGTGGGGAGTTTCTTTGCCTATAGCCTTTGGGTTGGCCTCGGCTTTGCCGGGGTGATGGAATTGCTACGGGACTTTTTAAAAGAGAAGGCGGCCAGATATCAGCTGGCGGTTTTTGTGCTGCTGTTGTTGATTGTGCCCGGCAATATGTTGGCCAAAAATTTCCATCCCCAAAGCCGTGCCGGTAACTACGTGGCCTGGGATTATTCCTACAATATGCTCATGTCGTGTGAGCCCAATGCCATTTTGTTTACCAACGGCGATAACGATACGTTTCCGCTGTGGTATTTACAGGAAGTGGAGCACGTACGCAAAGATGTGCGCATCGTGAATTTGAGCTTGCTGAACACGGATTGGTACATCAGGCAATTGCGTGATTGGGAACCGCGCGTGCCCATGCGCATCAACGATTTTGAATTGCAGCATGTGGGCATTAAACCGTGGAAAACGGCCAAATACAGTCTTGAGGTACCCAAAGATGTTGCGGAAAAAGCGGCGCAGCAATACAAGCGGGAATTGGGGCTGACCACCGTACCCATTCCGCAAAAAATAGAATTTCAAGTAAAGCCTACTTTAAAGTCGCCTTACGGGCAGGGCTTTTTACGCACGCAGGATTGGATGATCCTGAATATTTTGGCCAACAATAAATGGCGCAAACCTATTTATTTTGCCGTCACGGTTCCGCGTAGCAATATGCTGGGCGGGCTGGCCGATTATTTTCGCATGGACGGTCTGGTCATGAAGCTGGTGCCCTTTAAAAACTGGCGCATCTCTCCGACGAACTTGGAGAGGAATTTGACCAAGGTGTACAAATACCGCAATCTGAATAATCCGAAAGTGTATTTTAATTTGAATATTAAATCTCTTTTGCAGAACTATCGTTCCGGATTTTTACAGTTGGCGGAATTTTACGCCAACCGGAATCAGCTTGACAAAGTAAAGCACCTGCTGCGCTTCATGAATCAGAAGATCAGTCCCCAGGTTATTCCCTTTACGAACCGCTACATTCGCATGGCAGCCGTAGCATTTCAGGCGGTGGCCGATTCCGCATATCGTGATAGTCTGTTGCAAAACGACACGCATCTTGCCGATTTGCCGGTTATTGCCGAACAATTGTTGCGTATGCGTCAGCCCAAATACGCCTTGCCCTTCCTGGAAAAATCGTACGAGTTGAATCCTACCGATCCCCACACGCTGGGCATGTTGATTAATGCCTATCAGCAAGTCGGGGATAAGGAAAAAATCGTGCGGGCCCTTGAAAATTGGCTGAAGCTATTTCCGAAGGATAAGACGGCGCGCAAGATGCTGGAATCTTACAAGTCTCAGTTAAAAAAATAGGCCCATGCAGCCGGTCAAGAACATATTAAAAATCGTCGTTTCGCTGGGCCTGCTGGGATATCTGGTGTACAAAGCCGAACCGGCCCGTTTGCTGGCGGTGTTTGCTAAAATCCAATCGCAGCACGGGCTGGGCTTTTTGCTGCTGGCCTTCGGAGCCATGCTGACCGCCGTGTTCTTTTTGGCCTTGCGCTGGCGTGTTTTGTTGAAGGGGTACGGCTATTCTTTGGGTATCAGCAAGCTGTACGGTTTTTATTTGATCGGCATGTTCTTTAACAATTTTTTGCCCTCCAGTATCGGCGGTGATATTATGCGTATTTACAAGGTGATCGAAGCCACGGAAGATCGCACAACGGGTTTTGCCTCAGTGGTATTGGAACGCATGATGGGTATCGCGGCCACACTGGCTCTGGCTATTTGGGCTCTGTTCTACGTCTCTCAGCAATTTCATGACGCCCGACTATTGATCTCGGCGGTTGCCCTGCTATTTTTGATTTTTTTGTTTTTTGCCGCTTTGTTGCATGATCGTTCGTTTGGGATTATCTTTCGTTTGTTCGATAAGTTTACGGTTTTCAAAATAGGAGAAAAATTCAATAAACTGTTCGAGGCCGTTCGGGTGTTCAAAGAAAACCGCTCCGTTTTGGCCTGGGCTTTTCTGCTGTCGCTTTTGTCGCAATCGTTTATTGTTTTTATGAATTTTTTTCTGAGCAAGGCTTTCAGTATCCCGGTCGGTTTGGGCTATCTGTTCATGGTGGTGCCCATTACGTTTGTCATTACCATGCTTCCTTCGATTAACGGCCTGGGAATTCGGGATTTGGGCTTTGTGAGTTTGTTGGGTCAAATCGGCATCGGAACGGCAGAAGCGCTGTCGCTTTCGTTTATGAATGTCATCGTGCCCATGGTTATCTCCATCGCGGGCGGTATTTTGTTTATGGTGCAAAAACGCAAAGAAAAAGCGAGTGTTAACGATGTTTTGGAATCGAATTCTTAAAAAAAATGTTTTTACCCGGGTAGCGGTGCCGGTTTTAATACTGGCCATCAGTATTGGCGGGTTGCTTTCCTTTTCTTCCTGCGATGTGCGTCCCACAACCATGGGCTACCCCTATCGCATTTTCGTCTTTGCCGATTCCGGCTTGTGGAAGGATGTGCGGCAGGCCATTCGGGATAAATTCGAAGGCGAGGTGCTTACCCCACGCTCCGAAAAGAAATTCCGCATTACCTATGTGCCGCTCAGTTCTTTGCACGCTTTTAAGGAACGCATGAACCTGTTTTTCATCGGTGTGCTCAATGAAAAAGGCCCCGTAAACGATTATCTGAAACGCATTCTGCCGGATAATTTTAAGCAGGGCGTAAAAGACGGGCGCTATTTTTACGTGTACCAAAACGATCTGTTTGCCCGCCAGCAAATCGGTCTATTTATGCTGGCCAAAGATCGTCAAACCTTCAAATACGATTTCAAACATCTTCAGGATCAAATTTATCAGGCTTTTTTGAAAAAGTATTTTGCCCGTTTGGAACACGATATGTTCGATCGGGGCGAACAGAAAAAATTGGAAAAATACATTGCCGAACAATACGGTTTTACTCTGCGCGTCCAGCACGATTATTTTATCGCCATTCAGGATGTGGCCAATCATTACCTCTGGCTGCGTCGTTTTGATCCGGATCGCTGGGTATCCGTCTGGAAAATAAAAGGCGATAGCAGTTTGCTGCATTTCGATCGACTGGCCGATATTCGCGATGCATACACAAAGAAATATTACGAAGGGGATTACGTAATCCGTGAAGATTCCTATTTGAAGGCGGTGGATTTTAACGGTCAAAGAACGTACAAAATGGTGGGCGTGTGGCGCAACGATTCGGTTATGATCGGCGGGCCTTTCCGCACGTATGTGATCGATCATCCGGCCGATTCATCGCTTTATTTTGTGGATATTGCCGTGATGGGGCCAAGATACAATAAGAAACCCTATCTGGATCAATTGGAAGTGATTGCGCATACATTCCGTATTCTGGATCAAAAAGCGGTCAAAAAGAAAAAAGAACGTTAATGGATATCACCGTAGTCGGTACCATTGTAAAGGATCGCATCATCGCCGTTGACGGTACGGTGACGGAGAGTTTCGGCGGCCTGTTCTATTCCATCGAAGCCCTGCGTGCTATCAGTACGCCGCAAGACCGGATTACGCCGGTTAGTTTTGTGGGGGCGGATTTGTACGATCGGGTTATTGCTTATTTTGAAAAAGATGCGCGTATCAATTTGCAAGGCCTTTATCGTATCGATCAACCCAACAATCACGTGGACTTGCATTACACGGATGCCGCCGAACGCATCGAGTATTCTTTAGACCCTTTGCCGCCCTTAACTTACGAGCATATTGCGCCCTTTTTAAATGCGCATTTGTTGCTGGTTAATATGATTTCCGGCTGGGACATTGCGCTCTCGGCCTTGCAAAAGGCGGCCGATGCCTTTCACGGCATTTTGAGCATGGATGTGCACAGTTTGACCTTAGGGAGAGAACCCGACGGTAAACGCGTGCGCCGCAAACCGTCCGATTTCGAAGAATGGTTGGCCCTGCCGGACATTATTCAGTTCAACAAACAGGAATTCGAATCGTTGTTCCATGACGGACTGACGGTTTTTTACAAGAAATATTGCTTTGATCGGAATAAAATTGTTAATTTAACTTTGGGTAACCGAGGAAGCATAAGTGTTTATCGGGAAAAAGAATCAATCGTTAAAATCGAAACGCCGCCTCCGCCGGTACGGGTAGTTGATCCTACGGGTTGCGGCGATGTGTTCTTATCGGCATTTGCTTATGCCTATTATCGTGAGAAAAACATTATTAACGGGGCCAAATTTGCCAATTTAGTAGCGGCAACAGCCGGGAGCAGAAAAGGGCTTCCCAAAGCGCAATGGTTTAGAGCGGAGCTTCAAAAACAACAGGAAAGCGAATAATGTCAAAAGTTTTAATCTTTGGCTCGAACGGGCTTTTAGGCCAAAATTTAATCCGCCATTTTTACGGCAAGCATGAAATTTACGGTGCTTCTTTTGAAGACGAAAATTATATTCCCGAATATAATTTTCCTTACTACACCATTGATTTAACGGATCGTTTGGGTGTGGCCGAGCTGATCAATAATGTCCAGCCTGAAATCATCGTCAATGCCGCCGCCTACACCAATGTGGACGGATGCGAAGACGATCCCGAAACCTGCTGGAATGTGAATGTGCGCGGTGTGGAAAATATCATCGATGCCAGCGGTCGTTTGCATCCTATTTTGGTACACGTTTCAACGGATTACGTGTTTGACGGAGAAGACGGCCCCTACACGGAAGACGACACGCCCAACCCTCAGGGAAATTATGCCCGCAGTAAATACAATGCCGAAAAGGCGGTTACGGGTAGTGATTTGGAATACATTATTGCCCGTACACAGGTTCTTTTCGGGGCGGGTAAAAAAATACGACCCAATTTTGCCACCTGGGTTATTGAGCAGTTGTCTCAAAAGAAAAAAATTCGTATCGTTGACGATCAGATCGGAACGCCGACTTATGCTCCGGACTTTTGCGAAGCCATCGATCGCCTGTTGCAAAACGAGGCTTACGGGCTTTTCCATGTTTCCGGAGGAGAAATTATTTCGCGTTACGATTTTGCTTTGAAAATTGCCGAGGTCTTCGATTTGGATGCCTCGTTAATCGAACGCATTAAAACGGCAGATTTGAAACAAAAAGCACCTCGTCCCCGGAATTCGTCGTTTCGGATTTACAAGTTGATCAATTACACGGGCTGGGAGCCCCATTCCCTTACGGAAGCGTTACAACTTTTAAAGAAGGAATTGCAAGAAGAGAATGGTTGATGTTAACAAGGCGGTCGTGGTCATTCCCACGTACAACGAAGCGGAGAATGTGGAGCCTTTAGCTGCGGAAATTCGACGCATTGTCCCGGAAATCCACATCCTTTTTGTGGATGACAATTCGCCCGATGGGACAGGCGCATTGATCAAACGGCTGATGGAGCGTGATGACAGGATCCATTTATTGGAACGGCCGCAAAAAAACGGCCTGGGGCGGGCTTACATCGACGGCTTTACGGTTGCTCTGGAAAAGGGTTTTGAATTTATCTTTGAGATGGATGCGGATTTTTCTCACGATCCCAAAGAGTTGCCGAACTTTTTAAAAGAAATGGAAAATTACGATTTGGTCATCGGTTCGCGTTACATCAAGGGCGTCAATGTCATCAATTGGCCGTTAAAGCGCCTTTTGCTTAGCTATTACGCCAATGTGTACACCCGAGTCATAACGGGGATTCCCATCCGCGATTGTACGGGCGGTTACAAATGCTTTCGGCGGGAGGTTCTGGAAGCGATTGATTTCCGCAAAATCAAATCCAACGGCTACGCCTTTCAAATCGAGTTGAATTACAAGGTCTGGAAAAAAGGATTTCGTATTAAAGAAATTCCCATTATCTTTTTCGATCGTGTGCACGGCGAATCGAAGCTTTCCAAAAAGATCATGTGGGAAGCCGTGTTTTTGGTTTGGAAGCTACGATTTTTGAATTTAATCCATAAACTATAGGTGGAATATCATGGCGAAGAAACATAAACAATTTGTTCTTCCTTTTGAAAAACCGATCGTGGAGTTGGAAGAAAAAATTGCCGAAATGCGCGAATATGCCAGCGAGAGCGGTTTGGATTTGGAAGCGGACATCAATCGTCTGGAGAAAAAAGCCGCCCAATTGCGCAAAGAAATTTATGCCAATTTGAATCGCTGGCAGCGGGTGCAACTGGCCCGCCATCCGCAGCGACCCTATTCCCTGGATTACATTGCCCGCCTGTGTCCCTATTTCGAAGAGTTGCACGGCGATCGGCGTTTTGCCGACGATAAAGCCATGGTAGCCGGTTTGGGAAGGCTGGAAGAATTTACCGTGGTCATTGTGGCCCAGCAAAAAGGACGCGATACCAAGGAAAATCTGTATCGAAATTTCGGTATGTCGCATCCCGAAGGATATCGTAAGGCTTTACGGGTCATGGAGCTGGCCGCCAAATTTAATAAGCCCATTATTACGCTCATCGATACGCCCGGAGCCTATCCCGGCATCGGGGCGGAAGAACGCGGCCAGGCCGAAGCCATTGCTTACAATTTGTATCGCATGGCCCGTCTGCCGGTACCCATTATTAATGTAATTATCGGTGAGGGCGCTTCAGGCGGTGCTCTGGGGATTGGCGTGGGTGACCGCATTTTGATGCTGGAGAATGCCTGGTATTCCGTCATTAGTCCGGAAGGATGTGCGGCCATTTTATGGCGCGATGCCGCCTTTGCGCCGAAAGCGGCCGAAGCGATGAAAGTAACCGCACCGGACTTGCTGGAGCTTGGGATTATCGATGAAATTATTAAAGAGCCGGAAGGCGGTGCGCATCGCGATCACGATGCGGCAGCTAAGCTGGTTAAAAAAGCCATCTTAAAACATTTGCGCAAACTTGTTAAAATTCCCACTGAAAAATTGCTTGAACAGCGTATGGAAAAATTCAGCAAAATGGGAGAGTGGGTCGAATAGATGGAACATTCCGTGCGCATTCGGGTAAGATACGCAGAAACGGATCAGATGCGTTTCGCCCATCATTCGGTTTATGTGGTGTGGTTCGAAATGGCGCGTATCGAGCTTATGCGTGGTTTGGGTTTAAATTATGCCCAAATGGAAAAAGACGGTTACTTGCTGCCGGTTCTGGAAGTGGGCATTCGTTACCGCAAGCCCGCTTTTTTTGACGATGAACTGCAAATTTCGGCAAAGTTTGCACAATTGGCCGGGGCGCGTTTGCGCATTCAATATACGGTAACAAAAAACGGGACGCCTATTGCGGAAGGATTTAGTGTTCATGCCTTTATGAATGCGCGGGGACGACCTATCCGGCCGCCGGCATTTTTTGTGAACGCCATTAAACGACAAAGTGAGGTGTAACCATGTTGGACGAATCTTTGCTTGAAATCCTGGCTTGCCCCAAATGTAAAGGTGAGCTGGAATATAAGAAAGAGGAAGATCAATTAATTTGCCATAATTGCCGTTTGATTTTTCGCATTGAAGACGATATTCCCATCATGTTAATTGACGAAGCGCAAAAATTTTGAACGTGTTAAAAAAATTCCTTGACAATTTTTTCTAAGACGCTTATATTTAAGCACTTAAATTAATGAATGAATTAGGGAGAACAGCCTATAGTCTGTTTGTTAAAGGTTTTGTTGTTTTTTAAATATTTTTGAGACTAAAAGATTTAAATGGATTGGTCTACCTTTAACAAACAGTTTGTAGGCGCAGGATGCCGGTTATTTGGATGTGTAAGGTAGGCTGTCCAAATAAGCCGGTTTTTTTATTTTGGAGGTGTAATATGAAGAAATTTGTTGTTGTGGTGTTCGCAGCGTTGTTCGTCTCGTTCCTTGGCCAAAATGTGTATGCTCAGGGTGAAGCTGCGGTACCGTTCCTTTTAATCGCGCCGGGGGCACGTAACGGTGGCTTGGGAGAATCCGGTGTGGCGCTTGTTAATGATGCCACGGCCATCTATTGGAACCCCGCAGGTCTTGCTTTTCAATATAACGATCCTGCCGTCGATAAAAGGTATCAGGTTTCGCTGATGCATTCGCGCTGGTTGCCGCAGTTCAACTTCAGCGATCTTTTTTATGATTATGCGGCTACCCGGTTTTACGTTCCCGATATCGGCATGCTGGGCGCCAGTATTACTTTTCTTAATTTAGGAAAAAATGTTTGGACCGACGAAAATGGCAATCAATTGGGTACATTCGATTCGTTTGAATATGCTATTTCTCTGGCTTATGCCACCAAACTCAAGGAAAATTTGGGCTTGGGCGTAAATGCCAAGATCATTCAAAGTAATTTGAGTAACGTGACCGTTGGTTCCGAAAACCGTGACGGTCGGGCCACCAGTTTTGCCGTGGATGTGGGTGTGCTGTGGCGTCCCAATTACCCCATTTTCGACAACCGCTTAAGTCTGGGGGCCAATCTGTCTAATTTCGGGCCTAAAGTAACCTACATCGACCGCAAACAAGCCGATCCTTTGCCCACCAATTTGCGTCTGGGGCTGGCTTACAAAGCGTATGACGACGGTTTTAACAAAATTACGATGGTTTACGACGTTAACCGTTTACTCGTGTACCGCTACAAAGACGGTACTTCGGACGGTGTTTTTAAGGCCGCTTTTTACGATGTGTGGGTAAAAGGAAGTCTAACAGATCGCCTGCGTCATTTTACCCATTCCGTGGGGCTGGAATACATGTACGGTTCTTTGATTGCCTTACGTGTCGGTTATTTTTACGAAGATCCGAAATTCGGTGCTCGTAAATTTATGACTTTCGGCGGCGGCATCGGCTTCAATATTTTTAATATCGACTTCAGCTACATTTCTGCGGCCAAAGACCATCCGCTTTCCGAAACCATGCGTTTTTCTCTCGGAATCAAATTCTAAAAAAAGGGGGGGCTCATTCTCCCCTTTTTTTCAATTCGTTTACGCATTAATTTTTTTCCGGGACAAACAACCATCGGTTCGTGGCCTGTCGCTATGAAAAAGCCGAACGTTTGCCCGTGTGGTCCGGATTACACTTAAAGTAGAGAAGTAACCGTATGAATAAATGGAAGCGGGTTTTTCCCCTGTTAATTGCCGTTGTATTTGTTTTCCCATTCTTTACCCATGCCCAGGCGGTGCATCCCGATACATTAAAGATTTGTGCTTTGCGGGTGCAATTTGCCAGGGACAATAATGAATTGACCACCGGTGACGGTCAATTTATGATCGATACCACCACAACCGATCCTTACGCCATTGATCCGGCGCCGCACGATAAGCAGTACTTTCAGGATCAAATCACGGCGGCCTCCAATTATTTTCGCAGTGTGTCCAAAGGACGTCTGGTTGTTGTGGGTGATGTGTTCCCGGCCGGGCCTAAGGATGCGTTTACTTTGGACAAACCCATGGGGGCTTACAATCCCAATACCACCGATGAAGAGATTAACAAAGGCATCAGCCGCTTGTTTGTGGATGCCGTCAAAGCGGCGGATCGCAGTAACGCAGGCATCGATTTTAGCAAATACGATTTGGTGGTTGTGTTTCATGCCGGTGTGGGCCGCGATGTGAACTTGGGGTTTGATCCCACGCCGCAGGACATTCCTTCGTTGTATTTAAGCGATGCGTTTTTCAGGAAAACCTTGGGTGATACCTTCGGCGGGATTACCGTTAATGGCGGGCATTTTAAGATTCACAAGGGGATTTTGCTGCCGGAAACGGAAAATCAGGAAGGCCATGCCATTGCCTTAACAGGCATGTTCGTTTCCAATATCGGCAGCTATCTGGGATTGTACGATTTGTTCAGCCCCAGTACACAACGCAGCGGAGTGGGGCGCTTCGGTTTAATGGATGCCGGGTTGTTGAATATGAACGGTTTGGTGCCTGCTCCGCCCAGTGCTTTCTCGCGCACCGTTTTGGGTTGGGATCAGGCGCGAATAATCGATCAGCCGCAAAAACAAATTCCGGTGGCGCGCCTTTTTGGCGACAATCCTTCGGGCGTTCCCACGTTGTACAAAGTACCGATTAATGATGATGAGTATTATTTGGTTGAGTGCCGCGGTGTTCCGGGGGTGAATATCGATTCGTTGTTCCAGACTTTGTACCAGGAAAACGCTCCGGCTCCCACGTATTTGCAGGTGTTAAAGACATTTTTTGCCGATCAAATCGAATTCGGTCCCAGCGGCGTGTTGACCAAAGTAGCCAACTACGATTTGGGGCTGCCGGGAAACGGGATCTTGATCTGGCATATCGATCGGCGCATCATTCGTGAAAAAGGCCCGCAGAATAAAATCAATGACGATCCCGAGCAACGCGGTGTCGCCCTGGTAGAGGCGGATGCTGCGCAGGATATCGGGCAAAATTATTCTTTGTTGGATGCCGGTTACCAAACCGAGTTGGGCTGGTTTGCCGATTTTTGGTTTAAAAATCGACCTCCTTACATTAAAAATTTCGAGTTGTACACCAACGAGCTGTCTTCAACCTCGCATCCGGCTTCGCTCTCCAATCGCGATCATGCCTTTACCCATATTAAGCTGTACGATTTTAGCAGCAATAGCGGGCCGGTCATGACCTTTTCCTTTGCACGGGAGATGATGGAAAAGGGATTCCCGCAAAAATTGCCGGCCACCGGTAAGATAACTGCGATGATCGCCGGCCAAACCGCAAAAGGGACCTATTTGTTCCTCGGCGACAGTCTGGGGAATGTGTTTGCCCTGACAAAAGATTCGCTCAGCGGGTTGCCCTCCGTTTATTTGGTCTGGAAAGATTCTCTGCCCGTCCGGGCTTTGACTTTACTTAAAACCGCAGGGGCCGCTTCGTTTTCCGAACTTATTGTAACGACCTCCCACCGTTTAACGCTGGTTTCGGTCTTTAATCGTTTTGGCTCGCTGCAACCCGGCCGAACCCTTGTCTTTAAAGCGCCGGCCACCATTACGGCCGCACCGGTTAGCGTTGGCAACAAATTCTACCTGGCCTGCGCTAACGATTCTTTGTATGCCTTTGCCTTTGCGGATCATAAACTCAATCTCCTAAAAAGGCTGCCCGGTTTTGCCGGCTTTTCGGATTTGGCTGCTTCAATCGACGGGGTGTTTCCGCAAGGATTGACCGGGTTGCAGGGCGTGATCTCCGCGGGGGTAAGTATCGGTGGTGGGGTTGGCCCGGAGTTTATTCTTGCCCGCAATGAAGCAAAGGGTGTGCAAATCGATTACATTTCCAATAACAAAACAATCTCGTTTCAGCCTCCCGTCAAAGCGCAGGGCCATTTTGCTCTTGCCAATTTAACACGCGGACCGGAGCCCGAAGTTGTTTTTAACGGCCAGAGGGAGGTGTACGCGACTAATTTTAACGGCACGCTGGTGGAACAATTCCCGTTACGGCCCTTTCTTTCTGCCGGAGATCGTCTGGTGGGCACGCCGCTCGTGGCCGATTTAAACGCTGACGGTAATCCGGAAATCGTGGTGGAAACGGCCCGCGGTGTGTTACTGGCATTGGGGCTGGACAATCGCTTAATTGCCAACTTCCCGCTGAGTGTGGGTGGACATGTTTCTTTGAGCCCCATTTTGCTGCAATGGGACGGAGATGAACAAACCGAGTTGGCCGCCGTTACCGACAGCGGTCGTGTCTATTTGTGGAATGTACCCGGCAGCAAGGCCTCGGGCATCGTTTGGGGGCAGGCCGATTTGGACGGTACGCGAAATAAATTGTTCGAATCCTATTACCCGCTTCCTCCGGTAAACAGCGCATCGTTGGATTTGTTGCCCGCCCGGAAAGTGTACAATTATCCCAATCCCAATCAGGGCGATTTCACGACCATTCGCTACTACCTAACGATTCCGGCCAAAGTGACGGTTCGTATTTTCGATTTGTCGGGAACGCTGATTACATCCCTGAATGGGCCGGGCGAAGGGCAAACGGATAACGAAGTGGTCTGGAATGTGGAGCATGTGGCTTCCGGCGTTTACCTGTGCCAGGTAGAAGCCAAAGCGGGCCGGCGTACGCAAAGGCGTTTGTTCAAAATAATGGTGGTGCATTAACGCGCACTGAACATGATTAAACCGAACATGCTGGAAAGGACACGGATGAAATCCGGTAGATGGAAACTTCTTTTAATCGTCTTAATGACCTTTTATCTGCAACAGGCCCGGGCGCAATTTATTGAATACAATCATCCCGAACTGCATTGGAAGACGTTCGAGAGCGAACATTTTGTGGTGCATTTCCCGCAAGGCGCCAAACGTACCGCTTTATTGGTTGGAAAAATTGCCGAAGAAGATTATCCGCACGTAACGGCTTTGTACCATTACCATCCTAAAGATAAAATACATTTCATCATCAAAGATACGGACGATTATTCCAACGGCGGCGCTTTCTTTTTCGACAATAAAATCGAAATCTGGGCTTCCAATCTGGATTACATCATGCGCGGTACGCAAAATTGGCTGCGCAATGTGGTAACCCACGAGTTTACCCATGTGATCTCCATTCAGTCCATGATCAAAACCAACTTAACCTTTCCTTACGGATTTATTCAGGTTTTCGGCTACGAAAAAGAACGACGCAAAGACGTGGTGCGCGGTTTTCCCAATGTGATTGTCAGCTATCCCGTTAGTTCCATCAATCTTCCCGTCTGGTTTGCCGAGGGCACGGCCCAGCATCAGGCCCCCGGCGCGCGTTACGACTATCGCGATCCCAACAGGGAAATGATTTTACGCGACCGCATTCTGCATCACAAACTGCTTTCGTACAATGCCATGACCGTTTTCGGAAAGAGCAGTCTGGGGAACGAATCTTCTTACAATCAGGGTTTTTCCTTTGTCAACTATCTGGCGCGGCGTTTCGGAGAATCGGTTTTGGCGCGCATTACCGAGCTTTCGTCCCACTGGAAAAACTGGACGTTTGAGGGGGTGCTCAAAAAAGCCACCGGTGTTCCGGCGCGGCAATTGTACCGCGATTGGAAAGATTCGCTGACCGCGGTGTACAACAAACGTACAGAAGTCATTCGCCAACACCTGGTAAAAGGCGAACCCGTAGAAACCAAGGGCTCGGCCAATCTGTACCCGGTGTGGTCGCCGGACGGCCGGTACATTGCCTACCTTTCCAATAAAGGAGAAGATTACTTCAGTTTTAACAAGCTGATTGTTTACGACACGCAGTCCGGAAAGAAGAAAGTTATTACCGGCCGGGTCACTTCATCGTTAAGCTGGTCGCCGGACGGTCGCTATTTGATTTACGCTCATCAGCGGCGCAACAAATACGGCTCGGGATTCAACGATTTGTTCGTGTACGATTTTAAACGCAAAAAGGAAATACGTCTCACAAAGAATTTGCGCGGTAAAAATCCGGATTTCAGTCACGACGGCAGGCGGGTGGCTTTTGTGACCGAAACCAACGGTTTGAATCAATTGAATATTTACATCTTGCCCGCTAATTTGGAAAAAACGAAATTTAACAAAACCGTCTATTTTAGCATGGAAACCGGAGCCTTAAGCGCGCAGGCGGGTGAGGCCAAAGACGATTGGCGTCCGGTAGAATTCAAAGGCGGTTCCATCAAACAGGTGTTACGCTTTGACAATGAACGGCAAATTTATCATCCGCGCTGGAGTAATGACGACCGTGTTCTCTATTTCGGTACGTCCATCGAGTACGGCCGGGATATCGCCCGCTTTGATTTGCAGCGGCGAAAATTCGAACTGCTTTTACACACGCCCTTGGAAGAGCGCTACCCCGTGATGCAACCGGGTGCACCCTATTTGTATTACGTGCAAAGCACCACCGGCATTTACAATATCTATCGAAGGAATCTGAAAACCGGCCAAACGGAATTGGTGACCAATGTAACCGGCGGTGCGGTCATGCCCTCCGTGGATAAGCAGGGGCGTCTAATTTATTCCTGTTACGACAGTTTGGGCTACCATATCTATCGCCTCGATCATCCCAAAGCCATCGATCCCCGATGGGCCGTTTACCAGCCGAATTATGTGCAAACGATACCCAAAAAGGATTTTGACAATACGCCTCCAAAAAACGTGACCATTCGTCCTTACAAACGAACCTTCGGTCCCCTGCACATTTTACCGCGCCTGATGATCGATTACGGCACGGTTAAACCCGGGGCTTATGTGGTTTCCGACGATATTTTGGGTAAATACAATTTGATCGGTGCGGCGGCCGTTAACAAAAATTGGGACTACGATTTGTACGGCTATTTCCAGATGAATATTTTAAAACCCAGCCTTTTTGTGGAAGTGTACAACACCAGCGCCAATATCGCCGATACTCTGGGCATTTCGCGGGGCGGATATTCCCTGACTTACCATCGCAATGTGAACTTCGATTTGACGGAAGCCCGTGTGGGGCTGCAATATTATCCCCACCCCTATTTAAAGGTGGTGGCCGACGGTGTCTGGCGGCGCTACAATGCCAAAATCGATTACAAAAAACTGTACGATAAGGTTAAGAAACGTTGGGAAGCACCCTTTACATTCCATTACAATTATTTAAAAGGCTTTGCCCTGGAAGTTAAGGTGATTGCCGATTTGATTCATGAAGATCGCAACAAGCATATCGCGCCTTCGGGCGGGCGTTATCTGGCCTTCCGTTACAGTCTGGAAAGCAGCGATTTTCTAAACGATTTTGCCATTAGCTCGACGGGGTTGAGTGAAGTGTATCGCAATTACACGTACAACCAGATGGAAGCCGAATGGGAAGAATATTTCAGAAATCCCCTGTTGAAAAGCCATACCTTTTCCATCGGATTGAAAGCGGGTTACATCGATCGTAAGGTGGATTCGTTTTTCGATTTGTATGCCGGCGGTTTGGTGGGCATGAAGGGTTATTCCTATTTTAGTATTGAAGGTCGGCATAAACTCATCGGCACCGTGACCTATCGTTTTCCGTTATGGCGCAATATCGATAAAATTATCGGGCATATTTACTTTGACAAATTGTATTTCGGGGTGTTCTTCGATTACGGTAATGCCTGGAATTACAGCGACAAACGTTTTAGCATCAAGAATTTCAAAAAGGATGTGGGCGTTCAATTACGTTTGAATACGTTTTCCTATTCCATGTTCCCCACACGATTTTTTGCCGAAGCCGTGTATCCTCTGGACAAGATTTCCAACTATGACGGCAGTCGTAAACGCATCATCGATTATCCGCAACAATGGCGTTTCTATTTCGGCGCCTTGTACGAATTCGATTTGCGGGAGCGGGTAGGAAATTTGGGGCGCATGGCCAGGCGATTCTTTTAAAAACAGACAGAACGCATAGGCACGCCGTTTAAAAAATCGGCGGTTTAAGACCCGAAACGGGATGGGCTAAAATGGAGTTCAACAAAAAATAAGGTTTGCACAATGCATCGATTCATGAAAATAAGCGCTTTCTTGTTTTTGCTTTTCATGGTGGCCACGGCCGGGACCAGGCCCAATACAACACAGGAGAGAAAAGGACTGTGTTTTAATCAACAGAAGTTTGCCTTAATGCATTCGGGGCAAGACAGTGCAGCCGGAGCCTCGGTGGAAATGCGTGCGACCGTCAAGAAAAAATCCGGTGTGAAAGCGGCTTTTTTATCGGCTTTTATTCCGGGTGCCGGAGAAGTGTACGCCAAATCGTACTGGAAAGCCGCTCTGTTTGCCGCGCTGGAAATCGGCTTTTGGACGGCCAATGTGGTGTACAACAACAAAGGGGACGACGAAGATGCGCGGATGCGCCGCTACGGCGATACCCATTGGTCGCCGAAGGTGTACTGGTCGTATGTGTACCAAAAAGCGCAAGAAAAGGGCCTTTGGAACGGCCCGACTTTAAACGGTTACACCGATGCCCAGGGGCGCTTCATCATCGACGATGCGTATTACAACGACAATGTGATTCGCGAATTGTATTCCTTGCAGGACGATTTGGGATTTACGCACCAGTTGCCGTTAACCAAAACCCAGCAATATTACGAAATGATTTACAAATATCTGGGGCAATTCGGTGTCGGCTGGGACGATGTGTGGCAAACATTTAACGATCCGTACTATTACGAAGTGGATGCCCATCTGGGGCATTTGACACCGAATATTTCCAAATACCGTTCCATGCGCAACAAGAGTAATCATTATTACGATGTGGCCACGACCATGATGAGTTTTGTTTTGGCCAATCACCTGCTAAGCGCCTTTGATGCCGCCTGGAGCGTGAAGCAATACAATGTGCAAATACGGCAGGCCGTTCGGGTAAAACCGTACGGGCCGCAAATGGAACCGGCCGTGATTTACGGTTTGAATATCCAATGGTAGGAGAGAGGATTGTTACGTTTGAATAGATTACGTCAGAGTTTGTTGATTTTGACTTTAGCCTTTCTGATGGTCGGTGTTGGCCTCGGACAGGCACAAGAGGCTGCGACGCCTTCGGATGCCGAGGCAAACGCGAGCTATCGTTCGCCGGGTAAGGCGGCTTTGTTGAGCTTGCTGCTGCCCGGAACGGGTGAATATTATGCGGGCAGCCACGGGTACTTATCGGTTTTTTTAACCAGCGAAGCGCTGGCCTGGGGTGCCTTGCTGGCCAACCAATATTATTTTCGCCATCTGATTAACGAATACAAAACATTTGCTTACGGCCATGCGGGTATTGCCTCCAGGGCAAAGCCCGATCGCTTCTGGACGGATATCGGTAAATACGATAATATTTACGATTACAACATGCAACGCGAACGGGAACGTCTGTTTGACGAGTTGTACGATTTGACTCCAGAAAATATGTGGCAATGGGATTCCCATGGCAATCGTTTGAAATATGATGCCAAACGTCTGCATGCCAACGATATCGATAATCAACGGGTGTATTTTCAACTGGCTATCGTTCTCAATCATTTGATCAGCGGCATTAATGCTCTGCGTTTGGCCCGCCGCCACAACCGGCACATAAAGGAAAGCAGGACCAGCTTCCACATCGATGCTTACCGCGAAAACGATTGGTCGCGCTATGTGGGCCTTCGTCTTAATGTGCGTTTTTAGCAGGGTCGGTGCGAAGGCATCTTTGAACTCCAGCGCCGCCATTCCCCCCAAAAAACAAGCGGATCGGGACGGAATTTCATGAAAAAGACCGTTTTAATAACCGGCATCACGGGGTACATCAGTCAATATTTGTTGCGCCATGCGCCCGATACGGTGCGCCTTATGGGCAGCACCCGCCGCGAGCAAGCAGCCTTGAAAAACAAATTGTGGAAAATCATTCGACTAAATTTAACGAAGGATGTCGCCGCCCAATTGGACGCGGCGGAAGTGTTTCCGGATGTGGTGTTGCACACCGCAGCCTTAAGCGGGCTGGGTGATTGTCAACGGAATCCCCAATTGGCCGAAAGGGTTAATGCGCAAGCCACGGCGGAACTGGCGCGCTGGTGCCAAAAGCACGGGGTTCGTCTGGTTTATCTTTCGACGGATATTGTTTTTAAAGGCGATCGACCGCCGTACGACGAACAAGAGCAACCCGATCCGATTAATGTTTACGGACGGAGCAAGTGGCACGGCGAGCAGGCAATTCTAAAAACGGGTGGCGATTTTGCCATTGGACGGATTGCTTTGGCCCTGGGGCGCGGGCTAAACGGCACACACAATTTTATCGATTGGTTCGTGCAACGTCTGCAGAGCGGCCAACCCGTCACACTGTTCACGGATGAAATCCGTACGGCTACATATGTGGGCGCCCTGGCCGAACGTTTTTGGCAACTGGCATTGAGTGCGGAGCAGGGCATTTTTCATGTGTGCGGCGCTCAGGCGTTGGATCGTTTTACGTTGGGGCGGGCTCTGTGCGATTATTTGGGTTACGGGCACGATTTGCTTAAGCCGATTTCCCTGAACGACATGAACGATTACCCGCGTCCGGCGGACGTTTCTCTGCTTTCCACACGCACGGTTGACGGCCAGCCTTTTACAATTCCTTCCATTATGGAATACATTCCTTTGTTATTTGGCAACGAATCTTAGCCTGCTCGCCGTGGTAACGAGCACAGGCCGATTGCTGCTGTTCATGTCAGAAGCACCTGCTCATTTGCAAATTGGAAAAAATATCTTAATTTAATGGAAAGCGTTCAAACCGTTACCGCTCAGGCAGGATAGGGAATAACTAAGCCCGGTTGCTATTCCTCTGAGGTTTGGGGAAGTTGATGTAAATATTTACAAAATAAAGCAGGCTTTTTAATAAAGGGGAAAAAAGATGCACCACCTGTTCATTGCTTTGTCCATCGGTATCGTGGCCGGCGTAATTGACGTTATTCCCATGATCCTGCAAAAAATGGACAAATCGGCCAACCTTTCGGCTTTTACCCATTGGGTGGTTTTGGGACTCATTATTCCTTTTGTCTCCTGGAACATGGCTCCCTATCTGAAAGGGTTAATCATTGCCGAAATTTCGGCCGTTCCCATCTTATTATTAGTTGTACCGAAGGATAAGAAAGCGCTTG
>CAZHIZ010000018.1:0-34700 GCA_964532875.1 uncultured Caldithrix sp.
TGGCACAATTCTTGAACATATTCGTTAAAAAAAGAAATTCGAAAACCCGGGAAGTAATTTTGAGAAATTTATGTATTCGGAATCATTAGACCTTAAATAAAGGAGGTGCTCAATGAGCAAGAAATTGTTTCCGTTTTTAGCGGCTGTCCTGGCCATAATTTTAGTGGTACAGGCTCAGGCGCAAATAAGGCCACTACAAGAAATTACTGTTCAGGGGACGGCCATGGTCGATACGGTGGGCCATCATGTGCGTTACTTCTTAGATACCGATAACGATAGTTTGGCCAACTATCGCTTAAATTTCGGTCCGCCCTGGTATCAACCGGATAGTAGCGAGGCCGTTCGTCCGCAAAACGGAGACTTCGTAACTATTACCGGTGGGGTTCGCGATTCCAGTTACGATAGTTTGCAGGTACTGGTGGTTTACGAAATCAATGGGCAATTTTGGCGTGATCCCTATGATCCGTTCTGGTTGCGTTGGGCCCGACGCATGCATCATTGGCGTTTTGCCCGCTACAATCATCGCGGTTTTGCCTTTGGCTGGATCAACGATTCTCTGCCGCAAGATACCTTGCGAGGAATTGTTATGGTGGATTCCACCTTTCATTTTTGGCGGTATTATTTGAATGTAGACGGGGATAGCCTGCCGGATTATTTCCTGAATTTCGGACCTCCTTGGTATCAGCCCGATTCGTTACAGCGACCGGCAGCGGGAGACGAGGTAACCGTTGTAGGTTTTGTGGCCCAAAAACTGGATCGTTTGCCCATGGTCTTTGTTAAAGAGCTAAACGGTCAAACCTGGATGGATGCCACGGCCTGGCGGCATTATAAACAGGCGTTTCGCATTAAGCGTCACGATCAGCGGCGTCATCATGTGTTTTGCCCCTATGATAGCTTAAGCGGTTTTTGGCTGAATCCCGGATGGGATAAAAATTTTCACGGACCCAACGAAATGATTTTTCAAATGGTACAATTAATGCCCCAGGATGTCGCGGAACCGGCTCAGGGTCAGATATTTGCCGCCTTCCAAATTGCCGCCTTTACGCCTATGGGACGTAACATGATGGAAAGTAATCAACACTATGGCGGGTCACTGCATCTGGCGACAAAAACCCGCGTTCAATTGCATTACAATCGCATTCAGGAACTGGGTTTTAATGTCAACGAAAAATCGATTCGTGTACTGGTGTGGGATACACAAAGCCAACAGTGGCAGACGGTTACCAATGCCGCCGTTGATCCTAATACGAATACCGTTACGTACGAAACCGAATCATTGAATGGCCTGGTGGCTTTGGCCAGTGATAGCAAGGCTACGTCCGTTGACAATGAACCGCAGGTTCTGCCCAACGGTTTTGTATTGGAACAGAATTATCCGAACCCTTTTAATCCGACAACAACCATCGCCTTTGAGATTGCACGGGCCGGTCATGTGCAACTGACCATTTACAATACCTTAGGGCAAAAATTGCAAACCGTATTGGATCAAAACTTGGCTGCCGGGCCGTACAAAATAAAATGGAATGCCCGCAATTTACCCTCGGGAATTTATTTTTACGAATTGAAATGGAATGGGCATCAAAGCGTACGCCGCATGACCTTGATTAAATAACCGGAATTTAAAGGACAGCTTACTGCCTGATACGGCTAAAAGGCCGACAAGAAATGCAACGATAGAATTAAAAAATCCAAAGATTTGTGGAGCCCATTTGGAAGGGCTCCATTTCTATTTAATATGAAGTCGGTTAAAATTCGAAACTCGCTCCTAAAATGGGTAAACGCGGAAGCATATAGGTTACATAATTTCTCAGTATCGCTTGCTTGCTTCGGAAGTAGGCGGAAAATAATTCTTGATAAAAATTTTTATGATCGCTTAAATTAATGATTTCAAAGTATGCCAACCAATGTTTGCGGTGATAGGAAAAACGTAAATCCCAGCGAAAGTAGGGATAGCGATTAATAACCGTTATGGGAATTAAATCCCAACTTTGATCCCCGCTTTTGTACCAACCGATAGGTTCGTTTACCGGGGGACCGCTGGAGGCTCTAATCAAAGAACGTATTCTGAAATGGGTTTTAAGCCGATACGAAAGAAACCAATTGAATACATGCCGCACATCAAAATCTTTGTATTGCCAAAATGGATTCCCCGCGCCTTTGATTAAAGCGACGCTGTAATCATACCCCAAATGCATTTTCCACTTAGGATTTTTATAATTGATGTTCACTTCGATGCCTTTGGCTAGATCTCTGCCCCGGTCGCCAATGGCCCGCGTGCCTGAAACGGTTCTTTGCCAACTTAGCAAATGGAACCCCTGTTTCAGATAGGTCTCGATGCGCATCGACCAGTTTTGCAAAGGGGAATAGGTGAATTTTAAACCCAAGTAATTCAAATACGGTGTGCGAAATTTTGATAAAAGGGAATCGGGGACGGCCGAAAGGTCCCGATTTCCGAAATCGAATTTACGGGGCAGTTGATGATAAATGCCGTAGGCTAACCCTAAATTCGAAACAGAATTAATCTTCCAAAAAAGCGAGAGGCGCGGATCGTAGGTTGTCTGTCGGTTAATATCGGAATAATCGCAACGGAGGCCTAATTTTAAACGCAGATTTTTTTGAATGCGGTAATGTTCATTCAAATAGAAAGCATAACCGTGATAAGCAAATAAGGGGTTTTCCTGTGAATGAAACCATTTTTGCCGTACCCGAAAAAAATCGGCACCAAGCGCCACGGAAAAACGGTTATTGGCTTCCCATTCCACTTGTGAATGCAGGGCCGAACGATTGGCACGGACACGATAACTACGATAGTAATCGACCATAGATGATGAAGCACTTAACGAATCGAAATTGGTTTGCCGTGAAAAGGTGACCTCGTAATCCAATTGTTTGGTTAAAAATCCGCGAATCGTGCCGTAAACAATCATGTTTTTAGAACGGGAAAAAATACGTCCGTTAAATAAGCGATTGTTTAAAATATCGGAACCCTCATGACCAAATAGTGTGGCGATTTTTAATGTAAATTTTGGGCTTGCTTGCCAGACAAGTTTGGCAAAGGTATCTGTAAAAAAGGGATAATTAGTACGCGAGGCGGTTATTTTTTTTAACACGATGTCATAATAGGTTTTGCGCGCCGAAAAAATGAATTTGATGTTATTGTGCAAAGGGCCGGATAACAGATAACGGGTTGATACCATATTCAGTGACAAGCGATTTATCCAATGGGAACTTCCATCCAACGTGTTGATTTCTACCATGCCTCCGTTACGTAACCCGTAATTAGCCGGGAAGCCTCCCAGAGAAATCCTTAAAAGATCAATAATATCCGGATTAATAATGCTGATGCCTCCGTAACCGGCCATTCTAAGACGATAAGGGTTTTGCAGCAGTACCCCGTCCAATATAATGGCCTGGTCGTTGGGGCTGCTGCCGCGGATGAACATATTGCTGGTAAAATCGCTTTGATTGACAACTCCGGTGATAATTTGTAAAGCACGCAGCGGATCGTTAAAAGCGCCGGGCTGATCGGTAATTTGTTGACGCGAAAGGTGATGTCCGCCCTGGAAAAAGTCGTAAAAAGGGGAATGCCAACGCGCGCCTTCAACTAAAATATCATCGGCATTGGAAATACGGGTTGTCATTTTAACTTTTAGGCGTAAAATACGTGCTTGATTAATCGTAATGACTTTTTCAACATGTTGGTAGCCTACACGTTGAAAAATGAGCCGATGTTCGCCACCAGGGAGATTGACCAACTCAAAATGTCCTGCCGAATCGGAAACACATCCGATAGGACTATCCGGTAAATACACATTAACGTATGCCAGGGGACGAAGCGTTACGCTGTCGATAATCGTTCCCGAGACCCCAGCCTTATTCAAGGCAAAAGCGAACAATGGGGTCAATAATACCCATAAAAAAAGAATGAATTTACGGACTGACATAGAGTATTTGCTCACTTATTATTTTGTTCCGGTTCCCGTTTTCTTCCGAAATATAAAATATGCTTTGTCCGTCGGAGGCCCAGCAAATATCCGAGATATATTGCGGTTGAAGGTCTCCCACGGTTTGCCATTCGTTTGTCTTAAGGTAAAATATGCCTATCTGGTTAAAATTTTTGAAAAGGGCAAAATTACCAAGTTTTTTCCGAACGTCGGCATTGCCGCGCATCCAGCGGAATAATGAAGCGCCAACAGGTAAACGCGTTTTGGCGATTGCTTTTTTAGAATGGGATTCATACTGAAACATGAAAACAGAATCGCCGGTACAATAGACAACGTATTTTCCGCCCGGGGACCAATTAAAATCGCTGATGTCATCGGGCAGAGACGTCTTGATCAGAAATGTATCTTGCTTGCTCAGATTGAATATCCCCGGTCTTATCTTACCATCCCTGTTGAGCATAACAGTCAAATCGTATGACGAAGGCCCCCATCGTAATAACCGCGAGTAATTCTTAAACGGCAGAGATAACGGCCTTAGTATGCCTGTCTTGATATTTAAAAGCAGAATCTGTTGTGCTTTAAGAAAAAGAAGAAATTTTCCGTCGGAACTCCAAACCAAATTACTAAGCGAGTCGCTGCCGAAATCAAATTGATAGTAAATTTTTCTGCTCTCGGTACCCAATATCACTAACCGGTTCATAATGGTATCATTTGAATTGAATTTTTGATCGTATTGGTCAGATGCGAGTGTTTTGCCGATGATAAGGGCCAATTGTTTTTCTTTCGGCGAAGCAGCGAGACCCATACAACGTTCCCCGCTAATTCCCTGCCAAACGGTTTGTGGGGCGTGAATAACATGGTTGCTCACCGCCTGAATCGGATTTTCGCATTGAATAAAAATAAAAACAGCGATTATTGATAAAATAGTCTTTAACATTTTGAGCTTCTGGATCGATGATTTACTTAATTTTTTCGAGTACCAAATTCGTTTTCGGTATTGTATTTTCGATTTCGCGGGGCAAATCCTTTGCACTAATTTACTAACGTAATCATTTTTAATCAATTGTCCAAAAAATAGACACAATGTTTATTTTGCATGTTTAAGCTATTTGCAAAGTAATGTTCGAATCAAAAAGTAAGTCGACAAAAATAGAATCAGTAACAGAAAGAATAAAAAGTCTTAGCAAGTCGCTGGTGGTCCTTGGTTCCGTAACAACGTAAAAATACAATATCGTTGCCCACTACATTCATTCGGTTGAAATTCGTTTTCGCTGAGCCTCAAGTAAACCGCTGTCGAATCTTGATTATGCAAGGCACGGTTTTTAGGTTAATTTTTTATATTGAATTTCTCTATGTAAAAGTTCAAGGTTGTTCGAGGTATTCCTAATAAGCGGGCTGCAGAACTGCGATTGCCTTCCGTTTTTTGCAAGGCCTGCTTTACCAATTCCATTTGCGCTTGTTGAATGAGATTGCTCCCGTTTTGGGGAATCAGGTTAAGATTGAAAAAGCCCTGAGCGGATTGTGTTTGATTCAGGTTGAACGGATTGAACGCTTTTAAAATTTCATCATACGTTAATTCATTTCCAGCGATTAAAATCATCACGCGTTCAATCAAATTACGCAGTTCACGGATATTTCCGTTCCAGGGCGCATTGATCAGAAAATCCTTCACATCATCGCTAATTTTGGAGACATGTTTATTGAAGCGTTTATTAAATTCATCGATAAATATTTTGGTCAAGGGGATGATATCTTCTTTGCGTTGGCGTAAAGGCGGCAATTGAAGAGTCGCCACATTTAAACGGTAAAATAAATCAAGTCGAAAGCGTTTTTCTTCAACCATTTTTTGCAAGTCCACATTGGTGGCGGCAATAATGCGTACGTTGATCTTTTGCGATTCAACCGAGCCGATGCGGTAAAATTCCTGCCGTTCGATCACATGCAGCAATTTGGCTTGCAAATCCAAACTCAATTCACCGATTTCATCCAAGAACAGCGTGCCGTTGTTAGACCGTTCGATCAGCCCCACCTTACCGTTTGTTTTGGCTCCGGTGAATGCACCTTTCTCATATCCGAATAATTCGCTTTCCAACAAATTCGAGGGGATGGCGCAGGAATTAATGGCCGTGAACGGATACATGAACCGGGGGCTTTTTTGATGAATATATTCGGCGATTAAATTTTTGCCAGTTCCCGTTTCGCCGGTTATTAAAACGGTACTGTCGGTTTCAGCAAATTTTTCGGCCATACTTAGTACGTTTTGCATGGCCTGAGAATGGGCCACAATAGAAGGAAGAGACGATTGGCAAATCATATTGGAACGCATCTCTTCCACTTCTTTGCGTAAACGTAAATTGTCCAGAGCGCGTTGCACGGTAAATCGAATGACATCCGGATTCTGGTTTTTCTGGATAAAATCAAAGGCACCCAATTTCATTGCTTCCACGGCAATTTCAATAGTGCCAAAGGCTGTGATGATGATGAAAAGAGAATCGGGTGCGATTTCTTTTAACTGCTTGAGCAAGGTGATGCCATCGATATTGCCTAAACGATAGTCCAATAAAAACAGATCGAACGACTGCTTTTCCGTTTTTTGTATTGCTTCCTGAGCATTGTAAGAAATTTCAATCAGGCGGTCGCTTGCCTGTAAAACACGTTTGATGGATTGAGCCACGGTTTTTTCGTCATCGATAATATGCAGCGAAAATTTCATACGGTAATTTCCTTGGTTTGTTCTTGACGGAAGAGAAGAGTGAAGGTAGTGCCTTCGTTTTTGACGCTTTCGACCAAAATGCGGGCATTGTGTTGTTGCATGATCTTTTGCACGATGGAAAGCCCCAGTCCCGTACCCGATTCAAATTGCGTGTAAAAGGGATTGAAGATGCGTTCCATTTGCTCCCGGGTCATGCCGATGCCGTTATCGGTAATGCGGATTTCTACCGACGTATTTCTGCAACGGCCTAAAATCTTCAACTCACCGTGTGCGTGCATGGCTTTAAAAGCATTCATAAATAAATTGATGAAAACCTGTTCCATTTGATAGGGATCGGCTAAAATAACAAAGCAATTGCCGTGAAATTCCTGGCTGATCTGGATGCTTTCTTTCTCAAATTTTTTCCGTACCAAAATTAAGCATTTATTGATGATTTCCAGAAGATCCACATGTTTAAATTCCGGTTTGTGCGGCGAGGCGTAGTCTAAAATGGCGGAAACAATCTTATGGATTTGATTCAGGCTGGTTTGTAATTCCGGGTAAATCTCCTGAAAAACGGGCTGTTTCTTCAACTCATTATTCAGATAATCCAGATTGTTGGCCAAAGCAAAAAGAGGGTTGCGCAATTCATGAGCAATGCCGGCGGAAAGTTCTCCTAAAACCAGCATTTTTTCCATTTGAATACTGTATTGTTCCAGCTTTTTGCGCAGGCGCAAATCGCGCATGTAAAAAAAGGTGATTTGTTCTTCAGGGGTGAGTCGAATATCATGAATTTCAAAAATTTCCACCGGAATTTTATCACCCTTGCGATGAATTAAATAGGTCTCATAATGCCTTGTGGTTGCTTTGGAAACAAGAGGTTCACTTAAATAATGAATGTGTTCGTAATCGATCAAATCGCGAATGGTTTTACCCAAAATGTCCTTTTCACTGAGTTCAACCAAATGAAGCAAACGTTTATTGGTCTCCACAATTTTACCATCCGGGTTCATAATACCGATGGCTTCCGGAGAGTTTTCGATAAGGGATCGATATTTGTTCTCGGAAATTTTAACCAGGGAAAGTGAAGCCAAAATGGAATGGCGCATGCGTAAAAAAGCCTGAAACAGCTTGGCAATTTCTACGGTTGCTTTTTGGGGAAGATGCAATTGATAAGCGTAGTTTTGCACTTCCAGTTGCTCGGCGGCCGTGGTCAGGTTTTCAATGGGACGGATGATGGTTTTGCGCAAGCCAAAATAGAGCAGCGTACTTAGAATAACAATCGTTCCCAGAAGAGAAAGAAGCATAAAAATTTTATTTTCCTGCTGGGCACGTTTAAATCCTTCGGCCGAAATGTGGATGCTGACTCCACCGCGTAAATCGCCTTCTTTGTACCCTTGTTTGGCATGGCAGCTTAAACAGGAACGTTCCGTGTACAACGGAGCAAAGTAGCGAAAATACAAGTGATTGCCTCGGCGTTCGAAAGCGTAAAATTCTTTTTTATTTTTGTGATGTTCAAAATAGGTTAACGCCTTGTTCTCAAAAGCATCGGGTTTGTTTTCAGGATTTAGGAATTTTTTACTGGCCATGTGAAAAAAAGCATCCCCGATCATTTTCTTGCTTAATTGACTCAATTCTCTGGTAATTAATGCCGGATTTCGCAGTACCAGTGTATCGTTATTTTGGGTTACTAAAAAGGGGTGGGGTAAAAAAGGGTTGATTTTGGTGTGTTTATCTTTTTTTACCAGCACACCGCCGTAATCGGAGGCCCAGTGGCGCACGGTCAATACCATTTTGTAAAGTATGCGGGCATTGTCCAAAAGCGTATTTTCTACCTGCTTGTTGTAATGCTCGGTGAGAATACCGAATATCAACGTCAAAATCAACGTTGTGGATAAACCGATCAATAAAATTATTTTGCCGGTTAAACGCATAGCCATTCTCCTGATCTTTTAATTTGGCATTCTTTTCTCAAGAATTCAAATGTTTTTGTACAAAGGCTTTTTTGGGAACTTTAATGACAATATACGGGCATGTGACGGAATACCGTCAAGATATGAAAATCAATCTGGGATGATGTTAGCAAGCTAATTATTTAATTAATACATGGTTAAATCAGAATATCGCATTTGGCATAACTTTTGAATTTCAAAATATGATTTTACTGTAAGGTACCGATGGCTAAAGCAGTACTTTTTAATTTTTGATCAAGGTGGTTAAACGACCTATGAAGTTAGATAACTTACAACCGTCGCCATTACATTCTTTTGATTTCTTTTCCAAAATAAATCAATCCACAAAATTATTTTCAGGAATTTTTCCACTAAACTTTGAGGAGGACCTATGAAACGTTTAACAGTTGGCTTGTTGCTCGTATTGTTTTTAAGCACATTGGTATTTTCGGCCGATTTCAAAGTGAACGGTGTGTACACGGCCTGGGCGCAATCGCAGCA
Source organism: uncultured Caldithrix sp. (assembly GCA_964532875.1). Lineage (GTDB taxonomy): Bacteria > Calditrichota > Calditrichia > Calditrichales > Calditrichaceae > Caldithrix. Next base: position 9,090 of record CAZHIZ010000018.1, read on the forward strand.
TCAGTTCTGGTTCGGTAACAAGAATAAACCGAAATACAATGACAACTATGTGGTGCAGATGTTGCGTTTCAAAGTTCAGGCTGCCATGGGCGAACATCTGCGTGCCATCACCCGTTTCGATATGGCTCAGGGATGGTGGGGTGTCGACAATATGTTGCGCAGTGTAAAACGCACGGGAGAAAAAGGCGGTAGTGCCCTATTTGATTTTAAAGATACTAATTTTCTGCTGCACGTGGATCAGGCTTACCTTGAATTTGATTTACCGAACAAACCGTTAACTTTTCGCGTGGGGCGCATGTGGTACGGTCTGGGCAACAAGATTATGGTCGATAACAATTACGATGGTATTCAAGCAGATTTGAAAGGCGTGTTGGGTAAAAAAATTACCGTGGCCTGGGCCAAGGTTTCCGAAGGTGTGGACGGATTGAGTGATGAAAAAAACGTCGCACCCGATGAACTGGGCTATACGGATGGACGCGATGCGGATTTACTCATGCTCAATTTCAACAATGCTTTTAAGGCAATCAATTATAATGTGTACGGTCTGTATTACCGCGATGCCAGCACGGCCGATATGAACGCCTATGTTCCGGATCATCTACAATTTTTCAAGACACGTTTCTCACCGCAAATTACGCAATTAATGGCTTTGGGAATTTCAGGGAAATTTAAAAAAGGGAAATTTTCCGGAAATTTTGAAGCCGATTATCTTTCCGGTAAAGACGACATTAAAAATACCACGCATGGCGCCAAACAAATGTGGGACATCAATGACGGCACGCTTTCCGGCTACAATCTTTATTTGAAATTAACCCATGCTACCACGGATAAGCTCTCTTTGGGCGGTGTGTTCGGAATGGGTTCCGGTGATAATAATGTCAATAGCGGAAAAGGAAACGTGAACAAATTGCGCACCTCGGGCTTCTTTTACATCACCGAAGTTTGGGAAGATTCCATCATGCCGGATGAGGAAGGCATTACCCCGCAAGGTTTGGGAGCTCCCAATGTGCGGGGCTACCGCGAGTTGGAAAACTCCACGTTGGTACAAATTAATGCCACCTTAAAACCGATCAAAAAGTTCAGCTTGTTCGGCTCTTACACTTACATTAAAGCCACTCAACCGATTCCCAAATGGGATGCCAGCGGCAATCCCGATTACAGTGCTACCGCTTCCGATCTGGGGCAGGAAGTTGATTTTCGGGCTACTTACAAAATTTATGATCATCTCGGTTTTACGCTTCGTGGCGGTTATTTTATGCCCGGCAAAGCCGCCGGTTATTTGATTAACGGAACAGATGCTTTTAAAGATGCGGCCTGGGAATTGAAATCGACGATTACCTACAAATTTTAAACGGAAGTAACGGAGACGCCCAATAAGAGCGTCTCCGTTTATGTACCATAATGTAAATTAAAACAAAAGGGAAAGCCATGAAGAAAATAATGGTGATTTTGACGATGCTTGTTGCGGCCGGTTTGTTGATTAATTTCAGCGCACCAAAAAATCAACAAAAGACGGTAAAGCATCCTGCTGTGGATTTCTCCCAAAGCTGTGTGGAATGCCATACGGAGGTAACGCCGGATATCGTCAAGGAATGGAAGGGCAGCAAACACGGTGAGATGAACTTTGGTTGTTACATGTGCCATGGAGACGGACAGGTGGAATTTTATCCAAAACCTGGTACACAGCGTTGTATTTCCTGCCATCCGGAATACGCATTTGATGCTTCCAAAACCAAAGCATCAAATTGTTTCGATTGCCATCAAGGGCATACCTTAAAGTTTCATAAAATTGATAGATAGGGGAGGCATGATGAGTATTTCTCGTAGAGAATTTTTAAAGGTTTCGGCCGCTGCCACTGCCGCCTCGACCATTGGTGTGAATTTTTTACCGGGCATGCAAAGCAAAGTTTTTGCCGACGGTATTAACTGGCATAAATCGGTATGCCGGTTTTGCGGTGTGGGCTGTGGGGTGATGATCGGTGAAAAAAACGGCAAGGTTGTGGCCGTGAAAGGCGATGCCAAAAATACGATTAATAAAGGACATTTGTGCGTAAAAGGATTTTATTTGAACAAGATCGTTTACGCTAAATCGCGTTTGCTGCATCCCATGATTAAAAAGAACGGAAAATTTGAGCGGGTAAGTTGGGATGAGGCGCTTGACTTTGTGGCTAACAAGTTTAATGCCATTCGCAAACAATACGGGCCGGATGCCCTGGCTTTTTACGGTTCGGGGCAGGCGGAGACGGAAGAAACGTACATCGCGAATAAGTTGTTTAAAGGCGCCATCGGCACGAACAATATGGAAGGAAATCCGCGTTTGTGCATGGCCAGTGCGGTTGGCGGCTACTTGACAAGTTTCGGTAAGGACGAGCCGGCCGGTACGTATGCCGATATTGAAAAAGCCGAACTCTTTTTACTAATTGGTTCGAATACAGCCGAAGCCCATCCTATCCTCTTCGAACGCATCATGCGCCACAAAGCTAAAAATCCGAGTGTGAAAATCATAATCATCGATCCTCGTAAAACGCCTACCGATCAAGTGGCTGATTTGCATCTTTTCCCAAAGCCCGGCTGGGATTTGGCTATTTTACATGCCATGGCCCGCATTTTGATTAAGGAAGGATATGCTGACGAAGAATTCATTAAAAAACATGTCAATTTTAGAGATAATAAGAAAAAATTGACCTACGAAGAATACAAACAATTCGTAGAACAATATACGCCGGAGAAAGCGGCACAAATCAGCGGGGTAGAAGCGGATAAAATTGTTAAGGCTGCCCGCATGTTCGGTCAGGCTAAAACAGCCATGAGTATGTGGACCATGGGGCTTAACCAACGCACGCGCGGAGTGTGGGCCAATAATTTAGTTACCAATCTCCATTTGCTCACCGGAAAAATCGGTGTGCCCGGTTCCGACTCGTTTTCATTAACCGGTCAGCCTAATGCCTGCGGTGGTGTGCGTGAAGGCGGCGGATTGTGCCATTTGTTACCGGCGCACCGGCTGGTGAAAAATCCAAAACACCGGGCCGAAGTGGCCAAAGTGTGGGGCGTGCCGGTAAAGAATATTCAGCCCAAACCGGGTAAACATACCATTGCCATGTTTGAAGCACTGAATAAAGGCGAGATCAAAGGCATCTACATCATGTGCACCAATCCGGCCCAGTCTTTGCCCAACGCCAGTAAATACTGGAAAGGGTTAAAGGAGCAGTTCGTCGTGGTGGCCGAATCGTTTTTCCCCACGGCAACCACGGAATATGCCGATGTGGTGCTTCCCGCCGCCTTTTGGTCGGAAAAAGAAGGCGTGTACGGTTGTACGGAACGGCGTTCGCAATACATGGAACAGGTCATCAAACCGCAGGGTGAAGCACGCTGGGATGCCTTTATCCTTCGTGATTTGGCGATTAAAATGGGCTTCAAAAAATATTTTGAAAAATACAAAACCGCCGAAGACATTTGGAGTGAATACATTTCATTGACCAAAGGAACCGATATGGATTTGAGCGGGGCACCCTATTCCCGCTTAAAGAAACTGCGCGGCATTACCTGGCCGGTTCCTTCAGTCGATCATCCCGGTACGTACAAACGGTACACCAAAGGCGATCCCATCTTCGATGCCCTGCCGGCCGAGAAGAAAAAAGGCCGACGCATGTACTTTTACGGCAAGCCGGATGGCAAGGCCATTGTCTGGGCACGCCCGCCCAAGGGCCCCGAAGAACCGACCGATGCCGAATATCCTCTGGCCCTATCCACGGGCCGCGTTCTGGAACATTGGCACACCATGACCATGACCGGTACCGTACCGGAATTGGTGCGTGCCGTGCCCGTGGCCTATGTGGAAATTAATCCGCAAGATGCCAAAAAGATGGGCATCGAAAACAAGGATCAGGTCATCGTGGAAACCCGACGCGGTAAGCTGAAAATCGAAGCCCGTGTTATTGACAGGCCGGAACCCGGGACCATTTTTATTCCCTGGCATTGGGAAAAATGGATGGCTAATATTCTGACCATCGATGCTTTTGATCCGGGATCGAAAGAGCCCGAATACAAGGTTTGTGCCGCCCGGATCAGAAAGGCATGATTCCCATTGAAATGGAGGGGAATGGAAAGCGCAAGCGCTTTTCCCCTCCTTTACCAATTCCGAAGGCGGACACTTTTGTAAAATTGCATTACGTGTCATTCTGGGCGCAGCGAAGAATCCCGCGAAAATGTTTTTAAAGGATTCCTCGTTTCCCTGTGCTTCACTCAGAATGACAACCGTTGTTTAACTTGGCCAGAGTCTGAGTTCTAAAAACAGTGTGCGGATACACATAATTTTGAATTAGTTTACAAGCCCGTTGGGGAAGCGGAAGAATATTGCTGTGTGTATCTGGGGTTTAAAGGAAGAGTGGAATGAACGAAATCTCCAGAAAAGATTTCTTTAAAGAACTGTTCGGTTTTTTCAAGGAAGAAGTGCACAAAGGTCGGTCCGGATTAACGGCTCGTACACAGCCTTTTCTTCCGCCGCCGGGAATTGCTTCGCTCCGGCACTACCTGCAATCCTGTACTCGCTGTTTCGATTGTGTGACCGCCTGTCCACCCATGGCGTTGCAAGTATGCCGTGACCGGGCTTCCGAATTGTACGGCTATCCCGTCATCGAACCGCAACGCCAGCTTTGTGTGGCTTGCGACGATTATCCCTGCATCGAATCGTGCCCGCAGGAGGCATTGCTTGCTGAACATATTAATCGGGTCATTCCCAGAGCGGTTATCGTACAGAGCCGTTGCTTAGCGTCGCAGAATCATTTTTGCCTTTCTTGTTTGAACGCCTGCCCTCCGCAAATTAAAGCCATTGCTTTAAATGCGGAGGGCGTACCGGTTATTGATGCCGAGCGTTGTACGGGTTGCGGGTTGTGCGCTCAGGCCTGTCCCGCGCCAAAAAATGCAATTGAATTTTTATTGGAATAGGAGTTGATTATGGCAATTGCCGGAGTTGTGATCGTTACCCAAAAAGACAAAGCTATGCAGGTTTTGGAAAAACTGAACGAAATGCCTCAAATAACCACTTACGGAGTCCACAATGATGTGGATATTGTAGCCGTGATGGAAGCCGATTCGGCCAAAAGCCTGGAAAAATTAAGCACGGATATTCAGGATAAAATCGATGGAATCCTTGGGTTCTATCCGGCTTATGTGACCTATGAAGATGAACTGGAAGATTTACCTTAAAATAACGATTAAGCGTTCAGAGACATATCCATGTTGCTGGAATTTTTACGAAAATTAGCCAATTACCATTATCCTTTGCGTCCGCCTGGTGCGCTTGCGGAAGACGCATTTTTGGATCGCTGCATTCGTTGCCGGAAGTGTGAAGAAGTTTGCCCGTACGATTCCATTGTAATGGCCCACGGCGATCGCGGCTTAAAAGTGGGGACGCCCTTCATTTATGCCCGGCGGGAACCTTGTTATTTGTGCATGAAATGTACGGAAGTGTGTCCGACCGGCGCCTTGCAGCTTTTAAAACGGGAAGAAAAGAAAAAGGTCAAAATGGGAGTGGCCAAAATCGATACCATTTCCTGTCTGGCCTACAACGGCATTATTTGTCGCGCTTGTTACGAACGATGTCCCATTTATCGTGAAGCGATCACTCTGAAGGACCAAATTTATCCCGTCGTGCATCCCGAACATTGTGTGGGTTGCGGCATTTGCGAAAACGTTTGCCCCAACGATCCGGCTTCGATTATCGTAATAAGTGCACACGGTTAAAAAACGAAAATTTCCCAAAGTAAACGAACTAGTAATGAGTTGATGGAATGACACGATTCGAACTTTCTTTTTACAAACATCTGCATTTTTACCGAAGGTTGACCCAATGGCTGGCGCTTTTCTTTATTTTTCTGGTCCCTTTTCTCAACCGGCACGGCTATCACCAAATCATCGGGACTTTCTACAGTATTCGTATCGGCCAAATGGACCTGATGGATCCTGCTTTGATGTTCCAGACAATTGTTTTAAGCAAACAAGTTTCTTGGGAAATTATTATTGCCGGAATGGTGCCCATTATTTTGGCCTTTCTTTTGGGCAAAGTGTTTTGCAGTTGGGTTTGTCCTTACAACCTTTTAGCCGAATATGTGGCCAAATGGCGCAAGCGCCTTTTCCCGAAAAAAAAATATGTTTTAAACCGCAATCCTAAGGCACACCTTTACTGGACGATTTTGGGGGCGATTTTCACGATACTCATGATTTTGGGTATTCCTCTCATCACACTTGTTTCTTTTCCGGGGCTACTAAGTTCGCAGGCAGCCGATTTGATTTTAAACGGCACACTGGGCGTGGAGATTTTTTTGGTACTCGTCGTTTTACTGTTGGAGTTTTTTGTGGCACCTCATTTTTGGTGCAAATATGCCTGTCCGGTCGGGGCTACATTAGCCCTTTTCCGCAACAAACATACCTTGCATATTCATTTTGATCCGCAGGGCTGCACCTGCGATTCGGTGCGGGATTTATCCTGCAATCAGGCCTGCCCTTTGGGGTTAGATCCAAGGCATGCGGATATTTATCCTTATTGTTACAACTGCGGGGAATGCATCTATTCCTGCCATCAACATCATGGTAAAAGTTTAAGTTTCAGTTTTAGAAGTCAAGACAAAAAGAATGCTTTCCAGCCAAATATCAAAAATAACATCCAACGATCCATTAAGGAGGTGAATGCATGATAAATGAAGAAAACCAAAAACGCAGATCTTTCCTGAAAAATCTCGGCATTATCGGCACCTTGATTGTTGCGGTTGGTTTCTTTTTCAGGAACTTGTGGCTCTTTTTGTATCCTCCTAAAAAGAAGCGCAAACTGCATAAATACTTAGTGGCCAAAACCAATAGTGTGCCCATTGGTAAAGCCAAGGAGATAACACTGGGAAAGGATCCCGTATTCGTGGTGCACCTGGATAGCGGTTACAAAGTTTTTTCGGGAATTTGTACCCATTTGGGCTGTCACGTACGTTGGGAGGAAGAGAAGCAGCGCTTTTTTTGCCCATGTCACAAAGGCGTTTACGACAAAACGGGTAGAGTTATCAGCGGGCCGCCTCCGAGACCATTGGATCAGTTTAAAGTAGAAGAAGATAAAAATCTTGTCTACATCTATGTGGAGAACAAAACGAAGGGGCCGTGGTCATGAGTGTTAAATCGTGGTTAAAAGAACGTTTTCCCATCGATTATCAAAAGTTTGTGGAAATCAATGAAAACATTTTTATCAAGGAACCGATTCCCATTCACATGAAAAAGTGGTGGTATGCCATGGGGGCCACGCCGCTCATTCTGTTCAGTTTACAGGTGTTAACCGGTATCTTCCTGGCTTTTTATTTTGTGCCCTCACCGGAGATGGCTTATGAAAGTGTCCGCCATATTACTCAGGATGTGCGCTTCGGATTTTGGGTACGCGGCATGCACCGCTGGGGCGCCAATCTCATGATACTTTCGCTATTCTTACATATTACCCGAGTTTATTTCACCCGATCTTACCAGAAACCGCGCGAAATCAATTGGATTTTAGGTGTCATTTTGTTCGGACTGGCTATGACATTTTCCTTTACCGGTTATTCCTTAACTTACAATCAACTTTCATATTGGGCGGTAACGGTGGGCACCAATCTCATTAAAAGCGTTCCGCTCATCGGAAAACCGCTGCTCATCTTTATGCGCGGCGGAGAAGAAGTTACAGCCAACACATTAACGCGCTTTTACATGCTTCATGTGTGGTTCTTACCGCTGTTTCTGGTCTTTTTCTTGATTTTGCACATCATTGTTTTACGCTTACACGGCGTTTCCGAGCCGGAAGGCTTTCCGAAAGGAAAATACTTTCCGTTTTACCCGCACCATTTTTACAAGATCATCATTGCTACTTTATTTTTATTAGCTGTGCTCAGCTCTTTGTCGATTATTTTGCCTCCGGGTATCGGCTTACCGGCCGATCCGACCACTACGCCGTTTCATATTAAACCGGAGTGGTATTTTTATCCCACCTATCGCTTTTTGCGCATGGTACCCTTAAAGGTGGGTATTTATGTAACGGCCGCCTTTCTCATTGCTTTTACCTTTTGGCCGTTCATAGAACCCATGCTCTCCAAAAAGAATTCGGTGCGGCGCAATATCAGCTATGTGGTAGGGGCTTTAACATTGATCATTACCCTGGCTTTAACCGTCTGGGAAAGTTTGACATAAGAACGAATGTAACAACATTAATTTGGAGGACAATATATGGATACCGTAAAAGGACAACAATGGCTTATCGGAATTTTCAGTACTCTGTTGATTGTCATTTTGATCATTGTGGCCGGCATGGAGATGAAAAAATCCGAATCGACCAAACCGGAAATCGAGATTGACAAAACCACGGCCCAGTGCATTACCTGCCATGAGAAAAAAGGAATTGCCGTCAAACAAATCGATGCCTGGAAAGAAAGTAAGCATGCCGTTATGGGCATTGGCTGTTACGAATGCCATGAAGCTAAAAAGGATGATTTTGATGCTTTTACCTGTCCGGGCAGCAATACGCTGGTAGCGCGTCACCCTACCCCGAAGGACTGCGCAAAATGTCATGAAAAAGAGGTGAAGGAATTTGCCAACAGCAAGCATGCCCACCAATTCTGGCTGCTTAAAAATGCGGATCGGGCGGTATTTGAATTTCCCATGGCCACGCGTCACGGATGTGAAGAGTGCCATCAAATCGGTAATATTTGGCCGGACGGTAGTGTAGGGGAGTGCGATGCCTGTCATGCCAAACACTCTTTTAGCCTTTCCGTGGCCCGTCAGCCGGAAACCTGCGGCGAATGCCATCTGGGCCCGGATCATCCGCAAATCGAACAGTACATCGAATCAAAACACGGAAATATCTTTAAGGCCAAGAGCAAACATTGGGATATGGGCTATTCCACAACCAATCATGAAAAAATCCCCATCGAAGTTCCGGTTTGTACCACTTGCCACATGGATGGCAACGAAACCCAACCGATGACCCATAATGTAAGCGCACGCTTGGCAATCGAATCGCAGGCGCCGTGGAGTTTCAGAACGGTTTGGGATCAAGAGCATCTGGGTGATTGGAAGAAAAAACGGGAACGCATGGAAGATATTTGTGCCAGTTGCCATGCTCCGGATTTTTACAAAATGTACTTCTTAAATGCCGATATGGTTAATTTGCAGTATGATGAAATACGCAGGGCGTTTGTTCATTGGACCACCAAGTTGACCAAGGAAGGCATTATTCATCGTCTGCAACGGGACGGGAAGTATTGGTCGAATCCCGTGTTAAACGGCTGGGACGAATTACCCGAACACAATATGTATTACGGCTGGCATCATGAAGGGCGACGTTTCCGCATGGGGGCTGAAATGATGGCGGCGGATTTTACACAATGGCATGGCATTTGGGAAATTCAGGAAGATTTAACGGAATTGATCAAATGGGCCGCGGAACACGGTGACGCGGAGGCCAAGAAGATTGCCCGTTCGAATGATCCTACCAAGTTTATCACCTTTGCCCTGTACGATGTACCGGGTACGGAATGGGGGATTGGCGCTAAAACCAATACCACACCTTTTGTTTACAAAACGTTTCCGGATTACTGGGATCGGGTCTACAAGAATGTGGAAACGGTGTACAAACGCGGTTTGATTTCGGAAGACCAATGGAACTTGTGGCTGAAACGGTATAAAAACAAAGATTACTATCTCGGCCTGAAATACGCAAATACACCGCAAGTAGATTCTACCTGGAATTTCTACAAAAAGCGAAATGATATCGATTTTAAAGCTATGAAAGAGCAGGTTATTGATTTGGTACTTCCCGGGAAGAATTTCTTTAATAACAAATAACGCACTCGCAAAGGGGCGGTGAGATTGATTCTTGCCGCCCTTTTTTGCTATTTGGGTGAGAATCCGAAATTTTTGTTTTTTACGTTCGATAAGGTGAGAAATGTTTAAACCGGAAATCCGCAGGCCTGAACCAATTCCCTTTACCCCCTGAGTTCTACCTTTTTACGAACAACTAAATGTCAGGAGAATCCATGCCCGTTAAAATGACGCCTTCCAATAAGGAGATTAGTCGATTTATTGTTTTAGGGATTTTGTGGGCAATACTGGAAGTATTCATTGGCCAGTGGCTAAAACTTTGGCAATCTTCCTTGTTTGCCTTTAACATGCCTTTTTTAATTGCTGCATTCATCGTTATTAGCAAACGACTGGTGCCTTTTGTAGGAAGTGTTTTACTAATGGGGATAGTAGCGGCTACCGTAAAATTATTTTTTTCCGGCATGGTTTTACACGGTGCTTTTATGGCTATATTATGGGAGGCTTTTTTAGCGGAATTGACATTCCTGGTGTTAGGGTATGGCTTTTTCTCGGCCGTTTTAGTAGGGATACTGTTGCAAGTGTACAGTCTCATTCATCCCACATTTTCCGGTGGCGGGCTTTGCCAAACCAGGCATTTTATTCGTTTTAACGAATTATTGGTTGCACAGGGTTTGGTTCGGGATGGGGCGGAGAAGTCAACGATTTTAATCGTTTTGCTTGTTTTGCACGTTGTGGCAGGAATACTGGCTGCTGTAGCAGGCTGGTTTTTGGGGCAGTGGATTTTTGCAAAATGCTGCACGGAAAATGAGAAGGCTGAGCAGGAATAAGGGACGATACGCGTTTGAACATCGGCCTGCCCATTGTTCGGGCGATGAATGTCCTCTTGCCGCGTGAATCGAACCCGTTTTAACGGGTTCGATAACCCCATCTTCTATTTTGTAATTTCTTCCACACAAAAAATAACCGCATAAAAAAAGCCCGTATTTCAGTTTCAAAATACGGGCTTCAGGGGAAAAATTAAATAGATTAATGGAATATGTTAAAGGAAATGGAAGTCAGACTTGCAACGGGGCTCCAATATATTCCGAACAATAAAGTCGGAATGAGTAAAACCGTAACCAGAACTTTGTCGTAAACCGTAGTCGGTACCGCCTCCTGAACAGGTGCAGATTCCAAAAACATAGCACGCACGACATTGGCATAGTAATACAAAGAAATCACACTGTTCAAAACACCTAACACGGCAAGTACGTACCATTGACCTTTAATCACGGCAGCAAACAGATAAACTTTTCCGATAAACCCGGCCAGAGGAGGCAAACCCGTTAACGAAAACAGGAAAATAGCCAAAGCAACGGCTGAATACGGAGCACGATATCCCAAACCTTTAAATGCAGAAATTTCGTCGCTGCCTAATTTGTCCGTCATACTGATAATCACCCAAAAAGCACCGAAGTTCATGATCATGTAAATAATCAAATAAAATAAAATGGCGGAAAATCCTTGCGCATTGAAAACAACCATAGCCATAATCATGTAACCGGCATGGGCGATGGAAGAGTAAGCCATCAATCGCTTGATATTGGTTTGCCGTAAGGCAACCAAATTTCCGAAAGACATGGTTGCAACCGCCAGAACCGCAACGAGCATCGGTATGTGTATTTGCAGGTTCTGCCCAAAAGCACTGGCCGTTGTGCCGAGGGGATGAGCCACAACCGTAATCAGGAAGCGAATCATCACAGCCAAACCGGCGGCTTTGGGGCCTACGGAAAGAAAGGCTGTAATCGGAGTAGGAGCCCCTTCATAAACATCCGGTAACCAAAATTGGAAAGGAACCATGGCAATTTTGTAGCCCAAACCGGCCAGAATCAAAACAATTGCAATAAAAAAGGCAGCACTATTCGGGGGATTAGCCATTAAGGCCTGTTGAATCTTAATCAAATTGGTCTGCCCGGTCATGCCGTACAGGTAAGAAAAACCAAAAGCCATAACTCCCGTACTGGTAGCCGCATACAAAATATACTTTAAGGAAGCCTCATTAGATTTGGTGTCCCTCTTGGTAAAACCGGTTAAAACGTAGGACATCAAACCGACCAATTCCATGGAAATAATAATCATCAGGATATCATTCACGGCCGCCATTAAAAACATACCCAGGGTCGCAATTAAAATCAAAATGTAATATTCCGATTTCTCGTGGACATAAGGCAGAGAGAAGAAGATAATAATAATGGAGGATACGGCGGCTATTAATTTTATCAATACCGCCATGGAATCGGCTACCAGCATCCCGAAAAAGATATCCGTAACCGGAAGCTGGTATTGCTTAAAAATAAGAAATACGCTTATTATCAAGGCCGCCGCCGACAAAATTCCTGTCCAGATTTTCTGCTCTTTTTTTAGCAGTAAATCAATGATCAGTAAAACAAGAATGGCAGCACTTAAAAATAGTTCCGGTAAAAAATACGATAAACTACTCAAGTTATCCATAGGTCTGTTTTCCTCTTAACCAACCGTTAGTGCATTAAGGCAATTAAATGAATTAACGACGAGCGCATTAAGTGTAAAATAGGCATCGGGTAAATACCAAAGAAAATGACCATGATGCCCAGCGGAACTAAAGTAAACAATTCCCGACCGTTAATTTCGGCAATATGTTCATATTTGGGATTCAATTTTCCCAGGAAGACACGTTGCACGGTCCACAAAACGTAGGAGGCCGTTATGATAATACCCAAAGCGGCCAAAATCGTCAATGTGCGGTAAACACCGAAGGAGCCGATGAAAACGCTGGCCTCGGCAATAAATCCCGTCATGCCGGGCAAGCCCATGGCCGCAAAAAAGGCCAATGCAGCAACACCTGTGTAAATGGGCATGCTCACACCCAGGCCTCCGAATCCATCGATTTGGCGATGATGAGCCCGATCGTAAATGACACCCACAATTAAGAAGAGCATGGCGGTGATCATACCGTGACTAAACATTTGGAAAATAGCCCCGTGCATGGCGGCATCCGTCATGGCGGCCATGCCTAATAATACAAATCCCATGTGCGAAACACTGGAATAGGCCACCAATTTCTTCAGGTCTTTCTGCGCCATGGCCACAAAAGCACCGTACAAAATGTTAATCACACCCAAAATAGCCAAAGCATAAGCCGTCTTAACGGCAATGTCCGGAAAAATCGGATAACTGATGCGCAATAAACCGTAGGTTCCCATTTTCAAAAGAATACCGGCTAAGATAACGCTAATGGCCGTCGGAGCTTCAACGTGAGCATCGGGCAACCATGTGTGGAACGGAAAAACCGGTACTTTAATAGCAAAGCCGATGAATAGAAGAATGTACAACCAGTACCGCACATCTACCCGGGATAACCAGCCGGAATGATTGCTTTGATTCATCATGTGCAGCATATTGAATGTATGTTGACCCGTAACAGGATCTTTTACGTTAAAGTACAAGGCCAACATGACCACCAGCATTAAAACGGATCCTAATAATGTGTAAAGGAAGAATTTAATAGCTGCATATTCGCGCCGTGGACCACCCCAAATTCCGATCAGGAAGTACATCGGTAATAACATGACTTCCCAAAAAACGTAAAACAGGAAGAAATCCAGAGCGACAAAAACCCCTAACATTCCGGTTTCCAAAAGCAAGAAAAGCGCAAAATACCCTTTTACCGACTTATTAATGCCGAACGAAGCTACAATCGCTAAAAAGCTCAGCAACGTCGTTAACCAAAACATGGGGAAACTCAATCCGTCCAGACCGACAAAATAGTCAACATGCAGTGCCGGAATCCATTTGACATGCTCCACAAATTGGAACTGAGCCTCGGAATTGATTCCGCTTAAAGAATAATTGAATTGAGTCCACATGTAAGTTGCGATTATCAAGGGAATAAAAGCAACAACTGCGGAAAACCATTTAATCGCTTTTTCGTTTTGTTTAGGGATTAGAAGTACGATTAAGAGACCAAAAATTGGTATAAACGTAACAAGACTAATCATTCCCATGAACCTGACTCCTATTTATCTCATTTCATATCAATTTTAGTTATCTGCAACGATTATTCTTTTTCCTACATTAACGTACCGATAATAATTAAAACCAAACCGGCCAGCGCACCGAAAATGTAAAATTGCAATTGTCCGGTTTGCACTTTGCGTAAAGCCTGTCCCATATCGCGGGTTAAATCGGCGACCGCATTGACCAGGCCGTCAATGAAACCCAAATCGAATATTCCGCTGAATCTCGATACGTGGCGTGTGACAAAAGCCGCGCCGTTTACCAATCCGTCGATAATATGGGTATCGAACCAGGCCAGAATGTTATTCCAAAGTAAAAGTCCGCGCACAAGCGTGGCGTTGTAAATTTCGTCAATATAATATTTGTGGTACGACAAATCGTAAAGCGGTTTGATTTTTTGCGTAAGCGCCTCCACATCCCATTTTTTCCAATAGTAGAACATATAGGCTAATAAAATGCCCGTTAAAGCAAAAATGATGGAAATCATCATGCCGTTGACATGAGCGGCATGTTCGATGTGTTCGGGGATTTCCAACACGGGATGACCCAATTGGGCGGCCACAGCCGATTCCGGTTTTTTAACCAGATGGTAATACCAACTGTGCTCCGAGCCGAATGGACTGATGGAGGGCAGCGTAAAAAATATCCAGATACTCAAGGTAGCCAATGTAATCAGCGGTCCGGTCATCACTTTGGGGCTTTCGTGAATATGCTCGTACAAATCGGGCCGTTTCGGCTCGCCAAAGAAGGTTTTAATAATCAAACGGAACATGTAGAAAGCCGTAATAATGGCCGCTGTAAATCCGAAAATGGGGAGCAAATAATGAATGGGATTCGATTGTGCCATGGCAAAGGCCAAGGTCCCTCCCAAAATGGCATCTTTACTTAAAAAGCCGCTAAAAAAGGGAATGCCCGAAAGAGCCAGTGAAAAAATAAGGAATGTGTAATAGGTTACCGGCATTTTATGTCGGAAACCGCCCATCAAGCGAATATCGTTGGGATCTTCTTCCACACCGGTTTTGTGCATGGCATGGTGCATGGCATGAATAACCGAACCGGAACCGAGAAACAAACCGGCTTTAAACATGGCGTGCGTTACCAAATGGAAAAATCCGGCCTGATAAGCACCCACACCGATGGCCATGATCATGTAACCCAACTGACTAATCGTTGAGTAGGCCAGAACCCGTTTAATATCATTTTGGGTGATGGCAATGGTTGCGGCAAACAGGGAAGTGAATCCGCCGACGTAAGCCACTACGAGCATGGCGTCGAAAGACAACATGAACGAAATGCGGGCCATCAAATAAACACCGGCCGCGACCATGGTAGCCGCGTGGATTAATGCGCTAACCGGGGTAGGACCTTCCATGGCATCCGGCAACCAAACATGCAAGGGGAATTGTGCCGATTTGCCAACCGCACCGGCAAAAAGCAAAATGCCCGCCGCCGTCAATAAACCGCCGGCCAGTTTGCCTTGAGCCACCAATGTGTGAATATCTGTAATGGTAAACGTACCCAAAGTTGTAAACACAATAAGTAAACCGATCAAGAAGCCCCAGTCACCCACGCGATTGGTAATAAACGCCTTCTTCCCTGCATCGGAAGCGGATTTTTTCTCGAAATAAAAACCGATCAATAAATAAGAACATAAACCGACCAGTTCCCACATCATGAAGATGCCGAAAAGATTATCAAAGAATATTAAACCGAGCATGGAAAAACTGAACAAAGAAAGATAAGCGAAAAATCGGCTGTAACGCGGATCGCCTTCCATGTAACCAATGGAATAAATGTGTACGACAAAGCTGACCGTTGTTACGGCCATGGCCATCGTAATGGCCAAATTGTCGAGGTAAATACCCATGGCAATTTTAAAATTTCCGGCGACAATCCAGGGAACGGAAGCATGTACGGAAAAATCGGGTGAATAATTCAAAAGCATGCGTATGAACATCACCAGAGTAAGAATAAAAGAAATTCCGATTGCCGATACGGAAACCCAATCTCCTTTACGCGGCAGTCGCCTTCCGAAAAATATTTGGATTCCGAAGGCCAGTAGCGGTACTAACCAAATATAAAGCGCAAGCGTTATCATATTTTCTCCTGCAATCGCTTTATTAGTGTTTCATTTCATTCAATTGAGTCACGTCAACCGTAGCTTTGGTTCTGTAAATATTAAGAATAATAGCCAGAGCAATGGCCGCTTCGGCGGCAGCCAAAATAATAATGAAAATAGCCACAACCTGTCCGTTAATTCCTTTGTCCACAAATTTGGCAAAGGCAATAAAATTGATATTAACGGAATTCAATACCAACTCGACGCCCATTAAAATCCCTACGGCGTTTTTTTTGTAAATGATGGTGAAAATGCCAAGCGTAAAAACAATGGCTCCGATAATCAAATACGGCATTAAAGTGTTCATTTTTCTTTGTCCTCCGCGCGTGCAAGGTAAACGGCTCCGATTAACGCACCTAATAGTAAAACGGAAGCAATTTCAAAAGGAATGAGATAGTGTCCTAAAATGGCTTTACCGATGGCTTCGGTTGTAGGCGCAAAAGCCTTGGGAATACCGGCCAGCCAAACGTTTTTAGTCAGCAAAGCAGCAAGAATGAGAGCCACAAAAACACCGCCGCCAACACTAAGCCACAACGTATTATGTGCCGTAATCGCTTTGGTGTCGTAAATTTTTTGTGTCATTAAAACACCGAATAAGATCAACACCAAAATGCCGCCCACATAAATAATGATTTGTGTAACGGCCAGAAAGTCGGCTCCCAAATACACATACAAAGCGGCAAACCCCATAAAAGTAAACAATAGAGCAAATGCCGAGTGAATTATTTTACTCGAAAAGGCCACAATCCCGGCGGAAAACAGGGTAAATGCCGCTATGGCGTAAAACAAAATTTCTTTGATTTCCATTCATGTATCTCCGCTTTTCTCAAAGTCCAAAAATTAAAGACGATGTTAGACGTTTTATTTAGTCTGGCCTGGCTTTTGTTGTTGAGCTTCTTTGGCTTTGGCCAGGGCCGCCTTTCGTTCTTCTTCTTTTCGTACCAATTCCTGTACCTGCTCGGGGCTGTAATTGGAAAAATGATACAGTAAATCCGACCGATCGTAAACCGAGAATTCATATTCCGGTGTCATGTAAATACATTCAGTGGGGCAGGGGAAAGTACACAAATTGCAATAACAACACTTAGCCATGTCAATATCGAATTTGATCACATGGAACGGTTTTTTCTTCCCGTTAGAAGTAAGCCCCAAATCCTCGTCTTTGCCGGCTTTAATTAAGTCGATTTCAATACAATCTACCGGACAGGCACGTTCACATTGCCGGCAACCGATACAATCGTCAATATTAACATACAGTCGCATGCGCGAACGTTCGGGCAGGGTTACCTTTTCGTGCGGATACTGTACAGTAACCGCAGGTACAAATAAGTGTCGAAACGTAACCCACATACCCACAAGGATGGTAACAATCGCTTCATATATGTTTTTAAAATATTGTCTCATGAGATCAATCCTTTTTTAGAGAGTTAGCACGCGCCAAAAGCTTACGATTATAATAAGAGCAAACGAAAACGGTGTTAACACTTTCCAGGAGGTGTACATCAATTGATCAACGCGCAAACGAGGCAAAGTCCAGCGCAGCCACATTTGCACAAAAACCAGAAAAATCGCCTTGCCGAAAAGCCAAAAAGGTCCGGGAATAAAACTTAAAAATTCAAAGGGTGGTAACCAACCGCCTAAAAAGGCAACGGTAGAAATGGCCGAAACCACAAACATATTCGTGTATTCCGCCAGAAAGAAGAAGGCGAAACGCATGCCCGAATACTCGGTATGGAATCCGGCTACCAATTCCGATTCGGCTTCGGGAAGGTCGAACGGGGTGCGGTTTACTTCGGCCAGAGAAGCAATGAAATAGATGATAAAGGCAATGGCCATGAACGGTAAATAGCGGAATACATTCCAGGAAAACATATTACCTTCCTGCCCGTGGACAATGCCCTGCATACTCAAAGTACCACTGATCAAAACAACGGTAATCAGCGAAAGACTGATGGGTATTTCGTAAGAAACGATTTGGGCCGCGGAACGCATGGCTCCGTAAAGAGACCATTTGTTGTTGGAAGCCCAACCGCCCATCAAAATGGCAATAACACCCAGTGAAGAAATGGAAAGAATGTACAATAAACCAACATTCATATCCGAAGGAATAAAATGACGGCTCCAGGGGATAACCGCAAAGGTGGCCAGAGCCGCTCCGAAAACAATCGCCGGAGCCATTTTAAACAAAGGCCTGTCGGCATTTTCCGGAATAATATCTTCTTTCATTAAAAGCTTCAAAGCATCGGCAATCGGTTGCGCCCAGCCGTGCCATCCGCCAACTTCCATCGGACCCAGACGATCTTGCATGTGGGCCGATACTTTACGTTCCAACCAAATGGCAAATAAAGCGAATACGGATGTAAAAGCGAAAAGAACGACTGCGGCCGCTAAGCCGACAATAGTAATACTTAACCAATGAGGGATTTGTGCAAGGCCGGGCACAAGCTCCAGAGCTAATTTCAATAATGGTTCCATAGCATCCTCATTATTATTTAGCGGTCTATTTCTCCAAGTACAATATCCAAACTTCCGAGCACGGCAACCAGATCGGCTACCATTAATCCCGGAGCAATGGCCGGAATTATGCTCAAATTACTAAAAGCCGGTGCACGTACTTTCACACGTACGGGATTTTTCCCACCGTCGGAAACAATGTAATAGCCCAATTCGCCGCGGGGCGTTTCGGAACGAAAATAAAGTTCGCCCTTGGGCACGCGAACATTTTTGGGCACCGTTTCTTTGGCGTCGCCGTCCGGAATTTGTTTAACGGCTTGCCGGATGATCTTCACCGATTCCACCATCTCCTGAATACGCACAAAATAACGATCCCAGGTATCGCCGAGGGTGCCTTTTTCACCGGTTCCCACACAAATATTAAAATCGAAACGATCGTAAATGCAATACGGATCGTTTTTGCGCAAGTCGAATTTTACGCCGGAACCGCGCAAACTGGGGCCGCTCAATCCGTAATTGATGGCCAGATCCGCCGGAATAACGCCCACATTTGCCGTACGCTCGATAAAAATTTTATTGTACGAAAGCAGGTCGTTGTACTCTTTAATTTTGGGCTCAAAATAATCGCAAAAATCCGCTACCTTTTGCAGCCAACCTTCGGGGGCATCAAAAGCCACGCCGCCGATCCAGATGTAATTGTACAGCAGGCGGGCACCGGAAATTTCTTCAAACAAATCGACAATGCGTTCGCGTTCACGGAAAGCGTAGAGGAAAGGCGTAAAGGCGCCAACGTCCAAACCGTAAGTACCGAAATACACCAAATGGCTGGCAATACGATTCAATTCCGCCACAATGACCCGTAAATATTGAGCGCGTTCGTTAACTTCAAGCCCCATCAGTTTTTCTACGGCCAGGGCATAACCCAGGTCGTTATTCATGGAGGCCAGATAATCCATGCGATCCACATAGGGAACAATTTGGGGCCAGGTCATGTGTTCGGCATGTTTTTCAAAGGTTCGGTGCAGGTAACCGATGTACGGAGTAGCGCTTTCCACGATTTCGCCGTCCGTCTTGAGCAGCACACGCAAAACCCCGTGTGTACTGGGGTGCTGCGGGCCCATATTCAAAATGTATTCATCCGTTTTCAACGGATCGGGATTAATCAATTCGTATCGTGTTTCAGGAAAGTTATTGCTGTTCGTCATCTTCTGTTTCCCCTTTTAAAGTCGTCGGAATACCATGCCATGATTTCTGCGGCACATAATCCTTACGCAACGGATGCCCTTCCCAGTCTTCGGGCAGCAAAATGCGCCGTAAATCCGGATGGTTGATGAAATTGATACCCATTAAATCGTAAGCTTCACGTTCATGCCAATCGGCCGTACGCCAAATATGCGAAACCGTTTTAACATCGGGTTTATCTTTGGGAACTTCCACTTTCAGCACAATTTTGTGATTTTTACTCATGGAATACAAATGGTAAACGACGCCCAAATTTTCTCCCAAATCCATCCCGGAGACAGAATTCAGATAATCGAATTGCAACGCTTCGTCATCGCGCAAAAATTCGGCAATCTCGTCAACCCGATCGGCTGCAACAACAATGTACGGTTGCAGAACTTCGTCATTAAAGTCAAGAATGGCATCTTGAAATTGGTCTTTCAGTTTCTGATGAATCTCTTTGGCTTCCATATTTTATTTCCCTTTTCTGGAGAGAATTTTTTCTTTTTTGATTTTTTCTTTCAGCTCGTAAATGCCCTGAATCAATGCTTCCGGTCGCGGCGGGCAACCGGGCACGTACACATCCACGGGCACAATTTGATCCACACCTTTTAGCACATGATAACCGAATTGCCAATAAGGACCGCCGCTGTTGGCGCAGCTTCCCATGGAAATAACATATTTGGGTTCGGCCATTTGTTCGTACAAGCGGCGCAGCAAGGGAGCCATTTTCATGGTAACCGTACCCGAAACAATCATTACATCCGATTGCCGCGGACTGGGACGGAAAAATACGCCCAACCGATCCAAATCAAAACGGGAAGCGCCGGTGGCCATCATTTCAATGGCGCAACAGGCTAAACCGAATGTGATGGGCCAGGGAGAACCCTGACGTGCCCATGAAAATAATTTATCTAAAGTGGAAAAAATAACGTTGTCTCTAATGGCAGGATCAAGGGAATCTATGGTATCAACGGTCTCTTTGGGATCGCTCATAACTAATTTCCTTTCGGTTTAGGTAGATGCTCCAGTCTTGGGCGGGGTTTGACCCATTGCAAATCTCCTTTCGCCCAAACATAAGCCAGTCCGACTAACAGAACGACAATAAATATGAACATTTCGACAAAGGCCAGCATACCAATCTTATTAAATACGACGGCCCAGGGAAACATGAAAATAATTTCCACGTCGAAAATAATAAACATTAAAGCAATGATGTAAAACCGGTTGTTAAAACGAATCCAGGCTTTACCGATAGGCAATTCGCCGCATTCATACGTTAGGTATTTTTGGGGGTAATCTTTGCGTGGTTGGATTATTCGCGAGATGAGAATAGTAACTCCCACCATCACAATGCCCGTTACTAAGAAAATCAATGCAATGTAAAAACCATCCATACTTCGCATCCTTAATTTTTGATCATAACTAACGGTACATTTTAAAACAAGATCGGAATTTATTATAATAAAAAAATCAAAGCAAATAATTAACCGGATTTTTTGTGAAAAGTAGAATTTATTCTAATTTTACCGCTTCGCTAAGCATTGTACTATTTCCATGATAATGGCCTTTTCCCGTTTTTACATGGTTAGCGAAGCAAGAATTTTAATGCACGAATCTTTCTAAAATTTGGAAAAGCGCTTTTTTTATTCACGTAAGTTTGCTAATTTTTAGCCGAAACACGACGAATAGGTAAGAATTATGCGTCGGTAGATTATTCCCAAAAAGACGAGGTACTCAGATGCAGGTAATGGTCACCGGTGGAGCCGGGTTTATTGGAAGTCATTTGGTTGATCGCTTATTGAAAGACGGGTTTAAAGTTCGCGTAATCGATAATCTGTTTCGTGGCAAAAGAGAAAATATTGCGGCCCATTTGAACCATCCCGATTTCGAATTTTTTGAAGATGATATTCGTGATTACGAACGGATCAGGACGCGATTTGAAAATTGCCACATCGTATTTCATTTGGCCGCCCAATCCAATGTGATGGGTGCCGTGGAAAATCTGGATTATTCGTTTAATACCAATGTGGTCGGTACGTTTAATGTGCTTAAAGCGGCTCGGGAAGCGGGCGTAAGGCGCTTAATCTTTACTTCCTCGCGGGAAGCCTACGGCGAAGCACAATATTTACCCGTGGACGAAAAGCATCCTTTGAATTCCAAGAATACTTACGGAGCCAGTAAGGTAGCCGGGGAAAAATACTGTCAGGTTTTTCACAATATGGGTGCCTTCGAAACGGTCATTCTCCGTCTGGCCAATGTTTACGGCGAACGGGATTTTGATCGCGTTATTCCGATTTTTTTAAATAACGTTGCTCGGCATGAAGATATTCACGTGTTCGGCGGAAAACAGGTAATCGATTTCGTTTCCATTGAAATTGTGGTGCAAGCTTTAATGGAAGCTATGGAAAATAAAAAGGCCGCTGAAGGGCCCACCAATGTCGGTTCCGGTCGCGAAACAACCCTGTTTCAGTTGGCCGAACGCATCATGCAGTTAACCGGTTCGCACAACAAAGTGGTGGTCGATCCGCCACGCAGTGTGGAAGTGGTTAAATTCACGGCCGATATCCGCCGCTTTAAATCCATATTTAATGTGGATGTTCCGCAGGACCCGTTGTATTATCTGGAAACAATGATCCGTAAAAAGGGAAAAAGTAGGGAAGTCAAATAAAGCACGAGGAGTTTCGCATGAACTATGCTTTCGAGACCAATAAGGATGTTTTAATTGCCCGAATTAATAACAAAAGGGCTACCGTTGAATTTGCGGGTAAGTTTAAAGAAGATCTATTGAAACAAATTGACGAAAATAGCGATAAAGTGGTCGTTAATTTAAGTCAATGTGAATTTGTGGACAGTTCCTTTTTAGGGGCCCTGGTGGCCGGTTTGAAGAAGACCACCATGAAGGGCGGCGATTTGAAAATCGTGGGTTTACGCCCGCCGGTTAAGGCCATGTTTGAATTAACCCGCTTGTATCGGATTTTCGATATTTTTGAAACCGAAGACGAAGCGGTAAATAGTTTTTGAAAAATGAATCGAAAAGTCATCTTATCCGTTCCATCGGATATTCAATATTTGGCTACCGTAGAAAGTTTTGCCGAGTTATTAATTAATCGATACGATTTAAGTGTCGAAGACCAGGCTACGTTTTCAAGGCGATTGCGTGCTACCTTGAACGAAGCATTTGTCAATGTGCTTCGCCATACCCCGGTTCCGGATGATGCCTTGATTGAAATCGAATTTGAAATTGCCGCACAGGATTTAATCATGCGTTTTCCCGATTGGGGACGCGGAGTAAAAGTGGCAGGTTCTTATCCACCCTTTCCTCAAGAGTTAGTCGGCACGGATCATTTATTCATTAAAACCATCGACGGGGAAGTTCACATGCGGGTGGAGTCGGCTAATGCGCTTAAATTGTGGTTTAAAGAAGCCGAAGACTCAACCGGCCCGGAGAAATTATTGGAGAATGTATCCGAAGGGGGGATGGGCCTTTCCATTATCATTAAAACCATGGATGAAACCCGATTTATTTGGGATGATAAAAAGGGACATTATCTGGAGATTAAAAAACATCTCGGGCGCTTAAAGTAACGTAGGCTGCATCAAGTACGATGGGGAAATGGTGGAAATGTTAGATGGAAATTAGTCCCGCTATTGGGGATTAGTTACCTTTTGCTCTTAACCTTTACTACCCTAAACAAATTTTTTGGGGCTTCCGGCTTATTCCAAAGGAAGTTGTGATTTGCTTTTGTCTAATTGAAAATTTGATTAAATTGAATACAAGATGTGCTATTGATTTGAGCCGGAAAATTCGATCCTTAAAATAACCGGAGTTTAATCGCATCCGGCTAAATACGAAACCGTTATTTGTAACGTCGCGATTCAGCTTAAGTTAAGGGAACAATTTCCTTGTTCGTAATTTTAGTGGGTTGGTGGATCAAAATTTTTTGTTTCAAAATTAAAATGCATTTTGAAGTTAACGAATTATGCTAATAAGCCGAGTAATAAAGTTGATTTGAGTCACAAAGGAGAATGTGACAATTCACAAATATTACAAGGCGGTTTAATACGTTTGTTATCCACAGGAGAAATGGGTTATTTAATATGATATTTCATAAGGATGTGTTAAAAAATATCAATGAATTTCAGCGCTACGAATGGATGGAAACAAATTCTTTGGGAGCTTATGCCTCATCCTCTATCAGTGGCATGAACTTGCGCCGTTCCCACGGCTTACTGGTGGTACCGCATCCCGAAAATAAAGAAAAAGTGGTACTGCTTTCCAAATTTGAAGAGACGGTTTTTGTAGAAAATAGACTCTTTGAAATTTCTACCAATCAATATCTAGATAACGTTTATCCCCACGGGTATCAATATCAGGAATCATTCGCATTAAATCCCTTTCCTTCGTTTGTCTATCGCATTGAGGATCGACGCCTGCGCAAAACACTTTTTTTGTTGGAAAACGAAAATGTGCTGGCCGTGCGTTACGAACTGCTGAATCAGGGACGCCCCGTTACCTTGGTGATCAAACCGTTTATTGCCGTTCGTTTTAACAATCGGCTGAATACGGAAATTCAAGGTCTGAATACGGATACCTATCAAGGGAATTCTTTTGTGCGTTGGGCGCCGCGAGCCGATATGCCCGAATTGTACATCTATTTTAAAAAAGGCGAATTCATCACGGCCACTTTGTGGTATCACGGATTTATGTACGCCAAGGATTATGCCACCTACGGCATGAGCAAGGAGGATTTGTTTAATCCGGGCTTTTTCCAAATTGAATTAAAACCCTACGAGAAATTCGATTTGTTCGTCACGACCGAAAACGTGGACATTCCGTTGCACAATTTTGATCAATTGTATTATCAGGAAAATAAACGTCGGCAAAAAAAATGGATTAGTGTTCCCAGCACCAACCAAATCTTCGAAAGAATTGTCCTGAATTTTCAAAGAGCATTACAGTTTGATGACGACAAAATAAAAATTCATATTGATTTTATAGGCGGAAAAAAGAATTTACGTTATTTTTTGCTTTGCTTACCCGTGTATTTGATGAGGACGGAAAGTCCGGCCTTGTTTAAAAATACCATTAACGATATTTTAAAGTATTCGGATTCCGGATTGTTGCCTTCCAATTATCCCGTTCTCGATGAAAAACCGGTGTACAATCAAGCGGATTTAGGGCTTTTGCTTATTTATTTGGTTTATCTTCATTTCCAAAAATACAACGACCTTGTATTTATTGAGTCTATTTTTGAAAAATTGCGTCTCTTAATCGATTTTTTTATTAAAGGAACGGCCTTTAATATTTATTCCGATAAAGACGGCTTATTGTTTGTCGGAGATCGTACGATCAATGCCTCGTGGATGCCCTTAAAAAAGAAAAACGGTGAAGTGTTACGCTACGGGAAGTTACTGGAAATCAATGCCTTGTGGTACAATGCCCTGCGCATTGTGCAAACCCTTGCCCTGCATTTAAAGAAAAAACGTCTTGCCAATAAATATCAAAAGCTGGCCGACAAAGTGCAGCAAAATTTTTTGAAGGTATTTTCAATTAAAGGTACCCATGGGCTTTACGATTTTGTACATCGTGACGTTAAAAATGAAGATTTTCGCATAAACCAAATTATTCCTTTAGCCCTACCTTTCCCGTTGTTAGATGAAAAATCAGCCCGGAACATATTGCATCGTATTGAAGAAGAATTGCTGACCCCGTACGGTTTGCGTTCCCAATCGATTTATGATCAGGGCTATCGCAAAAGTGCATCGCAAGATATTATGGATCGTAATGATTTCTATTCGGGAGCTGTCTGGCCCTGGGGAGTCGCCTTGTTCATCCAGGCCAAATTACAGTACGGCGACGACGTGCATGCTCTTAAAGAATTGTGGAAAAATTATTTTAGACCGTTGGTGGAGTTAACACAGGAAGGAGTTCTGGGTTACATTCCCGAAGCTTTGCA
>CAZHIZ010000019.1:0-8088 GCA_964532875.1 uncultured Caldithrix sp.
GGGGATTTAGGAAACCCCTTAAAACCCCAACACAATCGAGAAGCGTTGCGTATTTTGCAAGCGTCCAAAATCGGCGTAGGCATAGTCAAAACCGACACGAATACCTCCGAACATTGTCAAATGCACGCCGGCGCCGAGGGTCAAACCCTCTTCACCGTTCCGTAAAAACAAATTACGATACCCGGCACGCAAAAAATAACGGCCGGCAAAGCCGTATTCCAGACCAAAGTTCATGCTCTCGCTGTTGTCGATGGGATGCATGGCGTCGGCTTCCACGGTTAAAAGATGATTTTCGGTTTGGATGGCATCGTAAGCCAGACCCAGTTGGAAATTCAAGGGCAACGGCCATGAATCTGTGGTTAATTCGGCAAAGATATGGTCATTATTACCCAATTGATAGGGATCGATATCGTGGTAAACCAGTAAATCGTTGCCGCTCATTTTCATATCCGTACCGAAATTGGTTAAGGCGGCACCGATGCGCAAGCCTTTCCACGGCGTTTGGTACAGGGTACCGATATCAACGGCGAAGCCGCGGGCATGCTCTTTCCAGATAGTTTGTTGAATGAATTTGAAATTAAACCCAATGGCAAATCGGTTGGTTAAATGAATGCCGTAACTCAAGCCGATGGCCATATCGCTCGCATCAAAATATTCACCCGTCCCTTCGGGATGATCGATGGTTCTCACCTTCATTTCACCCATATTCAGCGCCGTCAAATTTAATCCTACGGTACCGAATTGCATTAACGGAAAAATCATGCCGGCATAGTCGTAACTGATATCCACCAACCAATCCGTGTGTACAAAAACTGCTTGAACCCGTTTTAAGCCCGCAATGCCGGCCGGATTCCAGTACATGGCACTCACATCGTTGGCCGTGGCTACAAAAGCACCACCCATGCCCACGGCACGCGCCCCCACACCGATCTCCAAAAAGGGAGCAGCCGTGGTTCCCACATTGGTTACATCGCTGCCGCATTGCAAACGGCTCAACGGAAATAAAATCAAAATAATGACCGAAATGAATTTCATTATTCTCATGGCAAACACCCTATTTTTTGCACCTATGACGGAGCTTTATTTAATAACGGCAAATTTACCGATTTTTTCGCCAATCCCCGGTGCCTGTACATGGTAAATGTAAACCCCATAAGCAATTTCCTGCCCATCTTTGGAAATCAAATCCCAGGGTTCCTGCCCCACTTCAATGGATGTGTTGTGCTCGATGGTTTTAACCAGATATCCGCGCAACGTGTAAATGCGAATGGTACACTTGGGTGGCAGATTAATGAAATAGATGCGCCGTTCACCGCGCCCCGTTCTAAAAGGAGACTTCGGCTCCCAGGCGGCTGCCGCCAAATAGGGATTGGGTACCACCGCAATCTTATCCATATCCGTTTTGGCCTTCTCTTTGTCAAAACTTTGGCCTTTTACCTTGAACACAATTTTATCACCCGTGCGGAAGGGCTTTTTGGTGGCAATTACAAAGCGATCACCCGGCTGAGGCGGCACCTGTTGGGCCACATTGGCATCGGCCTCAAAGTAAAAGCGCCAGGTTGTCCGTAAATGCAAGGGATTTTTCGGATTGGGGTCTTCCACCCAAATCATGGCTCCTTCAATGGAATCCGCATTCTGGTAATCGTAATAAGGGCTTAGCGTGGAATCTTTTTCGTAATATTCCAAAAATTGAAAATGGGCATTTTTGTGTTCCGTTAAATTGTTAATACGAAACTTGCACGGCACATAGGGCGGATAGCCCAAACGATTCTCGGCCGTATCGATGATGGCATCGGAAAAAATGATTTCATAATCGGCCGGATAGTTAATATTCAAATTATTGCCCGAAAAGCGTTTGTCCAAATTCACGCGCCAACGATAGGTGGTATGCTCTTCGTCCCAGCCGGTTTTTTGCGGATCAATGGCGGTTTGATCGTTAACAATGGTCAAAACAAAACCGTCGATAAGCGGCGAACGGGAAACTTCGTCAATCCACAACGTATCGGTTAAGGGAATATGGCCGCCGTTGGTTACATCGTACACCACATAGTACGGGCTGCCTTTATCGTGCAAATAGGTGGTATCACCGAATTCCACGGCATAGGTATGGCCATCTTTAACGGAATCCGGTACAATAAATTGGATTTCAAAATCGCCCGTGCCAATCGTTTCGCGTTGAATATCTCCATCTACGCCGGCATCGGTTGTTCCGGCGGCTGGCACTCCGGGAGTTACCACCGCCGTATTGATATCGGTTGTTACATTACCGGCCACATCCACATCGATTTTACTGGTACATTCCGAAGGCGGAATTCCTTCCAGAGCACCGGTTGCACTGGTATCGATGTAACCTTTGTCGTAACTGACCACGGCGTAATAATAGGTTTGTCCGTTTTTAACGTCGGTATCCACGTAATAATGCTGCAAGCCGGTATCCTTGCCCAAATCGAAGTTCGCCCCTTGCACGTCAATGGGATGCAAACCCTGAATGCCGTCTTTCAAATCGAATTCGGCAATGGGTTTTCCGAAGGTCGGACGCCCGTAAGCATCGGTGATGATGCGCGATTCCAGGAATTGCGGTTCGGTACTGCGATAGATGCGATACCCCTCGAAATCGTATTCCTGCAAAAAAGGATCCCAGGATTTTTCCGCCCGCGAATCCCAGACCAAAATAACCTTATGGTCGCCGGGAATGACGGAAAGCAAACGCGGTTTGTCCGGCGGCTTGGCAAAACGATAATCCGCATTGTAAATTTGTTGAATGGTTTTCTTGGTCAAAACCAAATCTTCCACATTATCACCAAAAAGCAAGGCCATGGAATAATTTTGCGTATCGCCTGCTTTCAAGGTAAACGGACCGGAAGAAAAGAACATGCCCAAATTGGCCGTTACCTGTTGGCTGTGGGGCGGTGGCGCCGATTTAAACACTTGCCAGTTTTGCTTTTCGTTCCACAACTCGTACGTATGTACCGGAAAAATCCGGAATCCGGTTAATCCGATTTGATCCGCTTCATCCTTGTCCAGAAAATCGAAATCCGGTTCGCCTTCCGTGGGCATT
This sequence comes from uncultured Caldithrix sp., assembly GCA_964532875.1. GTDB lineage: Bacteria > Calditrichota > Calditrichia > Calditrichales > Calditrichaceae > Caldithrix. The sequence goes on from CAZHIZ010000019.1 coordinate 3,059, forward strand.
CCGTCGCCTTCACCTTCGTCTGGACCGGGGTAACCGAAATTGTAGGGTCCCAAACCGTCTTTGCCCACATCATCATTCAACGGTTCGTTGGGATCCCATTTCCCGTTGCCGTTAACATCGGTAAACGGTGTCCAGTCACCGTCTTCGTCGTTGGACCAATGGGGTGCCGGTTTACGTTTGTAGTAGGTTTCGAACTGCGCCGGATTGTCGACACCGTAAGGCGGTGTATCCAGCCATTTACCCGGCCCTTTGGCCATACGGTCTTCATCCACCAGACCGTCTTCATCGTTATCTTTGCCGTCGTCATAAATACCCGGACTTTCCAAAAAGGCAAAGCCGGCCACGCCCACCGGATACCAATTATTCGGCGTGCCGTAACCATCACCGTCCCAGGCCCAGGCAATATCCAGCAACGTGTTGTAATCACCCGTATCGTCCGAAGAATCATCCGTACCGCCGATACCCCAATCAATGTAAAAGCAGTAATAGGTACTATCGTAGGTTACCTTGCCTTCGTTGGTTATCTGGTAAAAAGCAAAAATCACATCTTCGGCTAAAACCTGAGACCATTGAAAATAGCGCGCAGCCACTTCCAAACCGATGCCGCGACGGGTTTTATCGGAAGGATCCGGATAAAAATTCCATTCTTCGTCCGGATCGTCATCGAATACGAAATAGGTTTCCAAATCGGCATTAAATACCCCTTTGCCGAAAAAACCGTTCCAATAGACCAAATCGTCCACCAACCCGTTGCCGTCGTCATCCAGATCGTTGGGCATTTCATTGGGATTGACCCAACCGCCCTCATCGGCTTTGTCGGGCCAAAAGCTGGGCCAGGATTGCGGATTGTTACTCATGGCCGGTGTGGTTCCCTTGGGATTAAAATAACCGGGCAAGGGTCCCCATCCCCACAACTCGTCATGTGGGCCGCGATCGACAAATTCCCGGTACTGCGTTTCCATGGGATAAATGACGTTGCCGTCTTCATCAATAGTGCGAGCCTGAACCACCAGGGCCACGCCGTCCACGTATTGGTGCCCGGAGCCTTTGGGCCATTCTCCGGAAGGGGAATCGGGCCAGTGAGCAATCTCGCCCCAATTGATGAAAATCGTTCGTACCAGATTTCCGTCCATAATCCCCTGTCGGCGCAAGCGTGTGTCCCCGGTGTGCGGGTCGGGCTTACGTTTGGCAAAGGCCAGACCGGAAAAAAGAAAAAGCGCCACAAATACAGATAAAAATAGTTTTTTCATTGTAAATACATCCCGTTAAAATCCCACCTGAAGACCAATTTGTACTCGTCTGGGTGCGGAATAAAATTCCGGATGAATGTAATAATCATGCAAGGTATTCAAACCGCGCGGCCGTCCCGAACCGAAATACAACGGTTCGGTGGAATAGGTGGCACGACCGGTATCGTTGAAAACCTGCAATTCGTTAAGCCGATCCAGGACATTGTACACCTTGGCAAACAAGGCAAATGCGAATTTTCCGAAGGTTATTTTTTTATTTAAATACAAATCGACATTAAAGACATCGGGTTTGCGCCCGCCGTTTTCCACCAGGGGCTGCACCACGCGAGAGGCCTGCGTGTAAGGCATGCCCGTACCGTAGCGGGCAATGATCGAGGCCATGACGATTTTCGGAGCTCCCAACTGCAAAGAAAGATTGATTTGATGCCGGCGATCCCAATCCAGGGGCACCAACTGCTTGGGTGTTTCCTTGTTAGCCTGCGCATCCAAAAAAGCGTTGTTCGGATCGGAAGCATTGCCCTTGGCTACCTGAAACGTGTAATCGATATTCAAGGCGAAGTAATCGGCGTAACGCTTCTCAAAATCAAAAGTCACCCCGCGCACAAATCCGTAATCGCGATTAATGTACCGGCCGTAGCGAATACCCTCGATGGTCTGGTACACCTTAGTACCTAACAAATTACGGATATCTTTAAAATACACCGTTAAAGAAATGCCGTACAAATTACCGATTTGCTGCTGCAATCCCAATTCGTAAATGGTGGTGCGTTGCGGCTTGAGCTCCGCATTGCCGATGGTATTTTTTAGCGATTGCGGCGGCGGCGAAACCGAGCTTTGCAAGGGATCGATATCAAATTCCGGATTGGTGTACAAATAAAAATAGTTCGGAGTCTGGAAAAAATGACCGTACGAAACATGGATGGCCCCTTTTTCCGAAATGGGATAGGCAAGTCCCACCCGGGGGCTGATTTGCATGCTGCTTTTAGCGTTGCGCAACGGCGATTTACTCGGTTGCAAATAATTCAACGGCACTTTGCCGTCCGGGTAGAAATAATCAAAACGCAATCCGGCATTAATGATTAAATCCTGATATTCCATCTTGTCCTGCACATAAGCCGATGCTTCGATGGGATGGTGCAAATATTTATTATTCTGAAAACTGGTTAAAGGCGCCAAACGGTTAGTCTGGTCGGGCAGAATTTCGAACTCGTGCAACCACAAAGCGTGGCGTTGAGCCTGCACACCGAATTTAATTAGATGATGATCGGTGACCTGACTGGTTAAATCGGCCTTGAACAGATGGCTGAGCGTGTAGCGATCAAAATGCCACATTTGCTGCCCGCCGCTCACAAAGGCATTCGCGCCCGTATCTTGCAAGCGCTCTTTGGGAACATAGCGCGGATCGTACGGATCTTTGTAAACATACTGATTGTAATTGGTAAAAAAGTAGGACAGGTACACATTGAGAAACGTACGCGCCCCGAAAACATGCTTGTAGGAAAGCGACGTGTTAATCGTCCACTGATGATATTGATAATTACCATCCGGATTCAATCGAAAGCGGTGGTCGTATTGGCGCCAGTCACGTTTCTGATACATCATTTCCAGATTGAACTTGTCGATGGCACGCGGACTGTAAGTCAATTTCAAATTCCCGCTAAGGCGACGGGAGTTATTCATGGAAACTGCCGGGGCGTCACGAATCATTTTCCGCGCCAATTCTTCCGAAAATTTGTACATTTTGCCGTGGCTCATAAAATAGCGATCTTCCGGATTGTCCTTCAATAAAAAATCGCTGGTATGATCAGTGGGTAAAAATACCTTTTTGGCATAAATGTAACCGTTATCCACATTGTAACGACCGCTCATAAAGTAGCGAATTTTTTTAGAGGTAAACGGCAGCGGGCCGCCGGCCGTCATCTGAAAATCATAAATGGGAGATACGGACGGGTTCCAGAAAATATTATCGTGTGTTGTTAAATAGGTGCCACCGTATGTGGAAATATGCAGTTCGGGTTTGCTACCGCCCTCTTTGGTCACCACGTTAACCACTCCGGACATGGCCTGACCGTATTCGGCGTTAAACGTACCACTGATGACATTCAATTCCTGAATGGCGTTGTTTTCCACTTCCAGGGCATAGGTTCCGGAATAAACGTCATTCATCGGAATACCGTTGATCATGTACATTACTTCGCCGATACGTCCGCCGCGGAAATGGCCGTTGACCACTCCGGCCTGCAAATTCACCACCTCTTGCAAATTTTCCACCGGCAGCGCTTCGATCTGATCCTTACCGATGGATGATTCCGTGGATGTTAAATCTCGTTTCACCAAAGGACGCTGTGCCTCTACGACAATGGCCTGTTTTAATTCCAGGGTGGTCGGCTGCATTTTAATATCGATGCGCCGGGTTTTGTCGATATGAATGACTACTCCCGTCACGCGAACGTCGCGGTAACTTACATACGAAGCCACTAACGTGTAGGTGCCGGGCGGAATACCGATAATCAGATAATTCCCGTTTAAATCGGTAGCCGCACCGTAAGGCGTATTTTCCAGATACACATTCACACCGGCCAACCCTTCCCCGGTCGAAGCATCCGTTACACGACCGACCAGTTTACCCGTCGTACCGGCATAAAGTCCGTTGACCCAAATCAGCAGACTCAACAAAATTAATAATTTCAGGAGGAAACGCATGAAAGCCCCCATGAAATGGATGTAAATAGTTTTATTTGTCGTAAACGTTTTCTTTTGTACCGTTTGTTTGCCATGAAAAGCGACACGGACTCGATCTTTGTATTTGCTAACATTCGAATACAAAATAAATCCGAATCCCGCCGCAAAAAAATATTTTTAAAAAAATTCAATAACCGACTCGTGCTCCATGAATTCCAAAATCCTTTTCCCCGGAGGGGAAAGGACATTCTTTTTTTGCGAAAACAACGTTGGAATAAATAAAACCGGGAGCCGAAGCCCCCGGTATGTTTGTTTATTTAATGAATGTCATCTTTTTGGTGATAACGGCGTTTTGAGCTTTTAATTGATAGAAATAAACACCGGTCGTAACCCGTTTACCGTTGTCATCCGTACCGTTCCAAATGGCCGAATAGGTGCCGGGCGTCATGATGCCATTGACCAATGTTTTCACCTTTTCACCCAATACATTGTAAATAGCAATGGAAACTTTACCCGCTTTAGGCACTGTGTATTGAATAACCGTCGTGGGATTAAACGGATTCGGATAGTTATCGGACAAACGGTAATTCGTGGCAATAACTGGTAAGGTATTGGAAGGATCTTCAATGGCTACGGCCAGCGGCGTAACTTCCTGAATGGCAAAATCGTCCCACCAGGTTTTCCCGGTCGGGAAAGAGGTGTAACGGGCGCGCATGCTCACACCGGCCGCTTCTTCCGGAGCCTGCGCAATAGCCGTGTACAAACGCCAGTCACTGTCGGCATGGCCGTTCCGTTGATCGATGTAAAAGAATTGATCGCCACCGACCAAATCCCAATTGGTTTCGATGGGGGCCTTGTGGAAGAAAAAGCAAACACCGATGCGGTTGTTATCGCGATCCGGAATAACATTGGTCGGATACCACATCGTGTCGGTATTAATGCCTTCCGTTTTAACCCAGGCACTGATCTGGTACCATTTACCCTGTTCCGCCGGGGCGGGAGTGCTGTAAAATACCATTTCATCGTCTTCATTGTCTTCTTCATCCATGAACACACTGTGCGTTCCACTGTGCGCAACGTCTTCCGTGACTCCCACGT